>DFBW01000193.1:0-1974 GCA_002366775.1 Roseovarius sp. UBA3070
TTCGGCAATGGGCAACCATTTTGTGTCCATCACCTCATCAGGGTTGAGGTCCAAGTCAGGGCGCGTTTCAACACGTGACAGGAAGATATCCACCAACTCATGTTCAATCAGCCCGCCGCCCACATCGGCACGGTATTTCACCTTATCACGATGGGTCAGGGTCAGGCCCGTCAGCCCCAGTTCTTCGCTCAGGCGGCGGTGGGCACACTCCAACGGCGCCTCGCCCCAATGTGGATGGGTGCAACAGGTGTTCGCCCAAAGCCCCGGCGTATGGTATTTACCCAACGCCCGGCGCTGGATAAGCACATCGGGGCCACACAGCACAAACACCGAGACAGCCTTGTGCAGCAAGCCGCGGCGATGCACCTCTAGCTTGTCAAAGGCGACCAGATTGTTGCCGATCCACGCGGGGATTTTGGGTGTTGTCTCGTTCTGGGGCATAGGGCCTGTTCAGATAAAGGGGTGTGTCAGTTCAGTATTTTTAAGATGCCTGGCCTGCCTGATCCAGTATGGCAAACCATACAACACGCGGGTTAAGAGGTCCATTGGCCGCTTGCCGCCAGCCTGTTCAGTGCTTTGCCGGTTTGGTCAGGGCCAATCAGGGCCATGCGTACCAAAGCATCGAAGCGTTGGACAAAGGCATTGATGTCCGCCCGCCCTGTCAGCACCAGATACGCCTCGCCGATATACAGGGCGACACGTTGTTTGCCGAACACGGTGAAGGGTGCTGAAAAGGCGGATGTGCCGTCATACAGATGCAGGCGCAAAGCGGGGAATTTTTCGTCACACAAATCGGCCATATGCCGCAATTGGCGTTTGCATTGCTCGGGGCAGGCGCCGCGCCACAGGCCTGTTTGCGTGGCCAGATCCTGAAGTGTTTGCACTGGCATGGCAATTTCTATGTCCATCTCGGCGGGCTCAATCCCGTCTAGTACGTTTTCAACTCCGGTGCCGCGAATGCCGCTGTCACCTAGTGTTTCAACGGTGTCAGATCCCAATTGCATCATATCCGGCAGGGTGGAGGGCACATACCGCAGTTTGCGACCTTCTGACTGTTTGTGCCAATCGTGCAGGGGCGAGGTGGCGGCATCTTTGGCCGTTTCGATCTGAAAGCTGGAGGAGATGCTTTGGCGCCCTTCAGGGGCGTTATCCAACCCCAGCAACCAATCCACCGATACACCACGCGCCTCGGATATGCGGCGCAGGGTTTCGGCACGCGGCAGCCGGTCAATTGATGGATCAAGGAACTGACTAAGCGCTGAGCGGTCAATGCCGGTTTCCCGCAAGAATCCAGCCAGGTTCTTGGTTTCGGCTGACAGCAGGAGCTTCAGGCGGTCACGGAACATGGCGGAGAGGTGGCGTTTGTCCATATCGGCGTTCTATTGGAAATATTGTGAATTCACAATATATATGGCGATTGTATTGTGAAATTTCATATCCACACGCGAATACACAGGATTGCCCAGCTGACCCATTAAGCGCACAACAGATGACATATCCTGTCAGTAACAGAGAAACCGTATGGCCAAGCCCCCATCCCAAATCACGCCACCCTCGCCATCACAGCGCCCCCTCATCGAGTGGCCGACGCTGGCGATGGTCGTGATCTGTTATGCAGGTCTGGTCGGCGTGTTGGCATGGGGAGGTGTGATTGGCGTGGCGGGATCGGTCGTTTTGTTGGCCGTGTTTATTGCTCTGCATTCCTCGCTTCAGCATGAGATTTTGCATGGGCACCCGTTCCGCTCGGCTGTGCTGAGCGAGGCGCTGGTGTTTCCGGCGGTGGGGCTGTTTGTGCCATATCAGAGGTTTCGTGATTTGCACTTGCTGCATCATTATGACCCGAACCTGACCGACCCATATGATGACCCCGAAAGCAATTATGCCGACCCGGCAGCCTGGGCGGTCACGTCAACGCCAATCAAAGCGCTTTACCGGTTCAACAACCTTTTGCTGGGTCGGATGCTGGTGGGGCCG
>DFBW01000193.1:2009-2332 GCA_002366775.1 Roseovarius sp. UBA3070
CGCAGCATTCTGTGGGCCTATGGGCTGCATGGGCTCGGAATGATCCCGGTATTATATGTGGTGCAAGGGGCCGCGATCCCGCTTTGGGCATATGCGATGGCGTCGTATTTCGGGTTTTCCCTGCTGAAAATCCGCACATACCTAGAGCACCGCGCCCATGAAAAAGTGCCCGGCCGTTCAGTGATTATCGAAAGCCGGGGGCCGCTTTCGATCTTGTTTCTGAACAACAATTTTCATTCAGTGCACCATGCGCATCCAAAGCTGGCTTGGTACAAACTGCCCGCCTGCTATGCCGAGAGGCGCTCTCATTTTCTGGATCGCAA
>DFBW01000193.1:2379-10324 GCA_002366775.1 Roseovarius sp. UBA3070
CTGTGCCGCATCCCTTGATGGCTGAGGCCAAGCAAGAGCGCGAGTTGGAACATCAGTAACGGCGTTACGCGCCCCGCGGTGTGGCCAGCAACCACAGGCCAAACAGCGTATAGAGCACCATGAAGGCCCCCAGTGGGATTTGGCTTAATGCGGCGCGGCGGGCATCGCCAAAGAGCTGCAATGCCACGCGGTGTGATACCAAAACCGACAGGATATGCCCGCCCACCACAACGCCCAGCTGCGTCAGCCAGATGATAAACACACTGTCGAGGGAGTTGAGAAAGCCAGCCGTGACACGCCTATCCGCCCAGCCAAACAGGTTGGCGCCATTGGCCAAAGGATCACTGATCGCGGCAAGCAGGTATTGCCCTTCGATCAGGAATGAAACCATGAAATGTGAGATGTGATAGCCAAGCGCGATTGGTAGAACTGCCGGGGCAAGGGCGGCAAAGACCACGGCAAAGCTGGGTTGGGGTTCGCGCGGTTTCCCGGCCACGGCAATGGCCCGGCAGGCCCATACCACCAGTGCGAAAGCTGTGACCAGGCCGATCACGGCCAGTGCCAACCCGATAAGCGACGAGGTGATCACTGCTGAGCGGCCGGGGAATTCCAGCGGATTCACGTTGATCAGGCCAAGCCACCAGAAACTTTCCTTTAGCCCGTCAAAGCTGCCCGAAGCCAGCAGGGTCAGGGCAAAAACGCCGAGGCCAACTGCATAAGGGTGCGGTGACATCAAATCCCATCCGGGCATGCCAAAGCCCCTGCGTGTTCCGCCCCCAAATACTGAGACCCGCGCAAGCAGAGTAAAGGCGATAGAGAAGGGCTCGCACCGCGCCATCCATGTTTGAGCGCCAAACAGGGCCATGCCGGCGAAGCTGAACAGCCAGTAGGAGGCGACGATCGTGGCCAACCTGTCTGGATCACTGGGGGCAGGATCAGCAATGAAAAAGCTGAAATACGCCATGAAGAGTGCCCATGCCGGCCAGACGCCCCAGCGGTCCGGCAGGTGCAGGGCAGGCGGGGCGGGTGTGCGCCCAAAGATCAGGCGATAGAGGCCGCTCCAGGGGTTTACCCAGAGCCACAGGTTGCCCAGCACGCCGATCAGGCTGACCAGCACGATCCACCAGCCGGTCCAGATCATCAGTGGCAGCAGGTTGCTGAGCGGATCATGTGGGCCGGTCATGCCGAGGTAGATCAGAAAGACCAGCAGGATGGTTGAAAGCAAGCTGACCCCATGACGCAACCAATGCGGCAAGGCAGGCCATGATAACAAGCGCGCAGCGAACAGCCGTTCGGTTACCCGTTTTGGCAGGAAAGAGACCAGCAGGATTGATGCAAGGACCGAAAGACAACCGCCGATAATATAGGCACGGGTGGGCAGCAGCAGAACAAAGGCTTGTTCTGACACATGGGCCTGCGCCCCCACAGGAATGAGGATCAAGAGCATCAGGCTGAGGGCTGTGAAAATTCTAACTGTGGTTCGCATGAAAATACGTTAATGTTCCTATGAGTTGAACGAAAGTGGGAAGTTTGATGCGCAGGTCTGTTATCATAGCGGCACTGTCTTTGGTGCTGATTGTTGGCATTCTTGTTTGGCGCAGTCAGATGCCATCTGACCCGGTGGGGCTTAGCGCTGTGCAGGCTCAGGCGATGCAGGGCGAAGCGGGCGTGGCACATGTCACCCTGGTGTTTGAAACCACAGATGAGCCGGATGTTTTGATCAGCGCATCCTCGCCCGTGGCATCTCAGGTGGAAATCGTCTCGCCTATGGGCGTGTCACGGCTGACCATTCCGGCCCGCAGTACACCATCATTGTCATCTGATGGGGCTTATTTGCGCCTGTCAGGATTGGAGGGCGACCTGAGTGAAGGCCGGTTGATCCCGCTGACGCTGACCTTTTTGCGCTCGGGGGAACAGACGGTGCGTGCGCGGGTTGGCGAGCCAAGTGATCCGCATGCGCAACATATGGCGATGGCTGCAATGGCAGCGCAGGATACGCAGGGGCCTGCTCCCACGTTGGCGATGACACTGAAACCTGCGGCCAACGGCGCCACATTAGTGCGCATGCAGGTGGAGAATTTCACTTTTGATCCCGGCGGTAAGATACCTCAACATGTGCCGGGTCATGGACATGGGCACCTCTATTTGGACGGGTTGAAACTGCAGCGCGTTTATACTGGCGAGGCGTTGATCGGGGCCTTGCCAGCAGGGCGGTATGAAGTGCGCGTGACGCTGAATTCCAATCTGCATGTTCCCTACAGGAATGCGGACGGCCAAGTGAGTGCCGCGGCTGCGTTGGTTGTGCAATAGTAGGGCAGATTAACACCCGAGCAAACTTTGTGAATGGTGCGTGTAAGCCCGGTTAACAGGCCGTCAGGCCCCGGGCCATCGTCAGCCCCCCCCTCAATGGGCTGGCGATAAGGCTGATGTCAGTGCATCACATATTCTGCTCGCGGGGTTGCGGGGATAAATCACTATTGAACCCCTGTTGGGATCGCCACCCCGGGGCCTGACGCTGTCCCGGTGCGCGCAGCATTGGTTGATGGCACGCGCACGCCGGGATTATTTTGTATCAGTTCACGTCAAACGACAGTGCGCGGACCTGCTGAAACATGCCGGTGGCATTCAGTTTCTCGATCACGTCGGCCTCGATTGGGGCATCGACATAAAGCAAAGCAATCGCTTCGCCACCCGCAGCTGCGCGGCCAAGGGTGAAGTTGGCAATGTTTACGCCACTTTCGCCCAACATTTGGCCCAAGGTGCCGATGATGCCCGGCTCGTCATTGTTGGTGGTGTAAAGCATATGCTGGCCGATCTCGGCGTCGATGTTGATGCCTTTGATCTGAATGAACCGCGGTTTGCCATCCGAGAACACAGTGCCCCCGATAGAGCGCTCGCGTTCGCTCGTTACAACCGTCAGCTTGATATAGCCCTCAAACACGCCGGATTTATCCTGCTTGGTTGTGCTGATCTTCACGCCACGTTCTTTGGCGACCACAGGCGCGGACACCATGTTTACCTCAGGATTCACCGATTTCATGATGCCTGCAACAGCGGCGCAGGTCAGTGCGTCAAGGTTCATGTCTGAGACCACGCCATCATAAAGGATATTGATCGCCTTGATCGGCTCATCCGTCATCTGACCAATGAAGTTGCCGACATGATCCGCCAGCTTGATCCACGGACCCATGACTTTGGCCTCCTCAGCCGTCACCGACGGCATGTTGAGCGCGTTTGTGACGGCGCCGGTCAACAAGTAATCTGACATTTGTTCAGCCACTTGCAGGGCAACGTTTTCCTGTGCTTCGGTCGTGGCGGCGCCCAGATGCGGCGTGACCACGACATTGGGCAGGTTAAACAGCGGGTTTTCCGTGGCGGGCTCAGACGCAAAGACGTCAAAGGCGGCACCTGCCACATGGCCGGATTTGAGCAGTTCAGCCAGGGCCTCTTCATCCACCAGCCCACCACGGGCGCAGTTGACAATGCGCACGCCTTTCTTGGTTTTCGCAAGGTTTTCGGCAGACAGGATATTGCGGGTCTGATCGGTGAGCGGCACATGCAGGGTGATGAAATCGGCGCGCGTCAGCAGCTCGTCCAGCTCAACCTTTTCGACACCCATTTTGTCGGCCTTTTCCTGACTTAGGAACGGATCATAAGCGATGACCTTCATCTTGAGCCCGCGAGCACGATCACAGACGATACCACCGATATTGCCAGCACCGATGACACCGAGGGTTTTGTTGGTCAACTCAACCCCCATGAATTTGGATTTCTCCCATTTGCCCTGATGGGTAGAGGCGCTGGCCTCGGGCAGCTGACGGGCCACGGCAAACATCATGGCGATGGCATGTTCAGCTGTTGTGATCATGTTGCCAAAGGGCGTGTTCATGACGATCACACCTTTGCGAGATGCGGCGTCTTTGTCGATATTGTCGGTGCCGATGCCCGCACGGGCGATAACTTTGAGGTTGTCAGCGGCGTCGAGTATTTTCTCCGTGACCTTGGTGGCCGAGCGAATGGCAAGGCCGTCATATTGGCCAATGATCTGGCGGAGCTTTTCTTTGTCCTTGCCCAGGTCGGGCATGAAATCAACGTCAATGCCGCGGTCCCGGAAAATCTGGACGGCAGTTTCGGAAAGCTTGTCGGAGACGAGTACTTTGGGAGCCATGATAGTGGTCCTTTGATATGAGATTGTTTGGGGTGTGGTGGGGTGGAACCCCACCCTACGCATCAGGTGTAGGGTGGGTTTTAACCCACCTTCAGGCGGCTTCAGTCAGTGCCGCGATTTCGGCCTCGAAGGCCCAATTTAACCAGGGCATCAGCGCTGCGAGATCGGATGTTTCCACCGTGCCGCCGCACCAGATACGAAGGCCTGGAGGTGCATCACGATAGGCACCGATATCACGGGCTACGTCGGCCACGTCCAGCCGTTTGGCGACGGCCTTGGCAAACACCGCACCATCGGTGATGCGTGGATCGCAGAATTTCAGGCACACGGATGTATTGGACTGCGTTGCAGGGTCATCAGCCAGATTGGCGAGCCAATCGTGCGCTGCGCAAAAATCAGCCAGTACCTGAGCATTGGCATCCGCCCGCGCAATCAGGCCATGCAACCCGCCTACGGATTGTGCCCAGTTCAGTGCCAACAGGTAGTCTTCGACTGCCAACATGGAAGGGGTGTTGATCGTGGCGCCTTCAAAGATGCCTTCGATCAGTTTACCGCCTTTGGTGAGGCGAAAAATCTTGGGCAGGGGCCATGCGGGTGTATAGCTTTCCAGACGTTCCACCGCGCGCGGGCTCAGGATGATCATGCCATGCGCCGCTTCGCCGCCCAGCACTTTTTGCCAGCTAAAGGTGGTGACATCCAGTTTGTCCCAAGGCAAGTCTTGGGCAAAGGCGGCAGAGGTGGCATCACAAATGGTCAGCCCCGTGCGATCAGATTTGATCCAGTCGCCATTGGGCACACGCACGCCAGAGGTGGTGCCGTTCCAGGTGAAAACAACGTCATTATCGGTGTCGACTGTGCTGAGGTCCACGATCTGGCCGTAGTCAGCTGTTTTGACCTCAGCGTCCAGTTTCAGTTGTTTCACCACATCAGTGACCCAGCCGGCGCCAAAGCTTTCCCAGGCGAGCATCTCAACCTTGCGGGCACCCAGCAGGTTCCACATAGCCATTTCCATGGCGCCTGTATCAGAGGCGGGCACGATGGCGATGCGATAGTCGGCAGGGATGCCCAGCACATCGCGCGTGCCGTCAATGGCGGCTTTCAGGCGCGCCTTACCGACAGCGGCGCGGTGGCTGCGGCCCAAGGGGGCGTCAGATAGTTTGGTCACGTCAAATATGGGGGGTTTGGCACAGGGGCCGGATGAAAAACGCGGGTTTTCCGGCCGCGTGGCCGGTTCTTGGATCGTCATTGCTGCTATCCTTCCAGATAAGCGCCCTTCGTTGGGGAAGGGTGTCCCGCCGCCGCATGTACGGGGTTCACTGCGGTCCGGCAACAGCAAACCTGATAAATTTGAAAAGTTCGGGTTGCGATTTTGCGCTCGGCAGGGTTTTTGGCAGCAAATCGAAAGGACTGCACATGTTTGTTATCACCTTGATTGCCAAAGCGGGCGACTTGGACCCAGCCTTGGTCGAATCGCTGCGCAATGCGTGGGGTGGTCAGTCGGCCCAGTGGTTGGCCGCAGATGAAGCGGCTGAATTTGCGATTTCAGCAAAGCCGGAAAACCTATGGACTGTCTGGACTGACGTTCAAGGCATGGGCGTTGATCTGGTCTGCCAGCCGCTTGAAGGTCGCCGCAAGAAGATGCTGCTTGCCGATATGGACAGCACCATGATCCAGCAGGAATGTATCGACGAACTGGCCGACGAAGCAGGCGTTGGTGCGCATGTTGCCAACATCACAGCGCGTGCGATGAACGGCGAGTTGGATTTTGAAGCGGCGATTGATGAACGGGTCGGGCTTCTCAAAGGGTTGGACGCTGCGATTATCGATCACGTCCTGAAAACACGGATCACGTACATGCCGGGCGGACGCACCTTGGTGCAAACCATGAAGGCAAATGGTGGCTACGGTGCTTTGGTGTCCGGCGGCTTTACCGCATTCACCGCCAAAGTTGCGTTGGAATTGGGCTTCGACGAAAACCGCGCCAACACGCTTGAGATCGCGGACGATAAGCTTACGGGGCGTGTTGTGCGCCCTATCCTTGGCCAACAGGCGAAACTTGATGCGCTGGGTGAGATCACGAAGCGTTTGGGTATCTCAAAGCAAGACGTTCTCGCCGTTGGGGACGGAATGAACGACCTGTTGATGCTGTCAAACGCAGGAACAGGCGTTGCATTGCATGGGAAACCCGCCCTGCAAGAAAAATGTGATGTGCGGATCAACCACGGCGACCTCACCGCGCTTCTTTACCTTCAGGGATACGCCAAAGACGAATTTGCTGCGTGATTGAAGTCACACCTGATGTCCTCGCACTATTGCTCGCAGTTGCGTTCTTTGCCGGTTTTGTTGATGCGATCGCTGGCGGCGGCGGCTTAATCACGGTTCCCGTCCTGATCATCGCGGGCGCACCACCATTAACCGCCATCGCAACCAACAAAGTACAGGCTGTGTTTGGTGCTGGCATGGCCGCTTACAGCTACGGTCGCGCTGGCCATGTCGATCTACGCCGCCAGTTCTGGGTGGCGCTGCTTGCGCTTGGTGCGGGTGGCGCGGGCGCACTTCTTACGTCGACCTTACCGACCCAGTTGATCCGGATTGCTTTGCCAGTTCTCTTGGTCGCCATTGCCTTGTTCTTTGCATTCAAACCAGGATTGAACGACATCGACCGAACGGCGCGGATGGGTCCGCTGGTGTTTTCACTTTCGATTGTACCATTGGTCGGGTTTTACGACGGGTTGATCGGCCCGGGTGCAGGTGCGTTCTACATGATCGGCTTCGTCGCCCTCGCGGGGTACGGTGTTTTAAAAGCGACCGCACACACCAAACTATTGAACTTTTCATCCAACTTCGGCGGGCTACTTGTCTATGCGCTGGTCGCAAGCCCGTGGTGGATCACGGGCCTGCTGATGGGTTTTGCGCAAATGGCGGGGGCCTATGTCGGCGCGCGCATGGCAATGCGAATTGGCTCTCGATTAATCAAGCCATTGCTGGTCGCTTCGGCAAGCGTTCTCGCTGCGAAATTGATTTGGGACCTGATTTAGGCCGCAAGTGTTGCGCGTGTTTTGCCGATCATTAACGCGGCGCGTGCTGCCTCGCGCCCCTTTTCCACAAAGTGGTTGCGGTAAATCGCGTTGTGGTGCTCGGTTTCCTGATACTGGTGCGGTGTGAGCGAGACGGACAACACAGGGACACCTGTGTCCAACGCAACCCGCATCAAACCGTCTACAACAGCAGATGCCACAAAATCGTGCCGATATATGCCGCCATCAACCACAAACGCGGCGCAAGCGATCGCTGCATAACCTCCCGATTTGGCGAGATCTTGGGCGACGAGCGGCATTTCAAATGCGCCTGGTACGCTGAAGACATCAACTTGAGCGGCAGGAATAAGTTCAACAAAACCGTCATAGGCACGATCAACAATGTCAGCATGCCATTGCGCCTTGATAAAGGCATAGCGTGAAGTGGATGTCATTGGGGTCTCCTTTTTCCCTAAACCACGCAATTGCGCGGGTGACACATCACCTCGGGGCAAAGGATCGCTGCGCGCACGGACCCCGCACACACACCGACGCTCTCTCTCATCCGGACTATGACCGTCGGCTCTGGAATTTCACCAGTATCTGCTGGCACCCCGATTTGGGGCCGCTCGCGGGCTATCACCGCCGGTGGGGAGTTTCACCCCGCCCTGAGAACACGTCCTCAATGGCGGATTCATGGGCGTCAGGCAAGGGCTGAACTTGGGCGCATATCACCCGTAATCAGTCCCGCGAAGTTCTT
>DFBW01000299.1 GCA_002366775.1 Roseovarius sp. UBA3070
AAAGATGATGGAGGAATTGCAATGGTTGTCGGAATCCGGCTGAATATTTATGGACCGCTATTAAAATCCTTTAGCCTGTCCCAAACTGCCTGTGCGACCATGCCAATTGTAACGTCCCGGCGGCGCATTGCAAAATGTTCGACCTGCACAGGCGGGTAGCCTTCAACATTAAGCGGGACAAGGTCCCCTTGGTCTAACTCTTGCTGGATCATGTGTTGGGGCATGCCACCCCAACCCATATTCGCAAGCAGGATATCCTTTTTTGTGGCAAAGTCCGATACAGTCCATCGCAACCCTCCGGGCAATAGGCCCCGGCTTTGTTTGGTGGTTGTTCCGCTGTCTGCAACCACGGCTTGAATGAGAGATTGCATTTCTGCATCAGAATTGACCCTCCCTCCATGCGCCGCAGGGAAATCGGGGTGCGCTACCGGCAGGATCGTGACGGGTGCAAGGGGCAAGGCCTCAATCCGATCCAAAGGCACGCCATCCAGCGTGGAGATCGCAATCTGAACGTCATCAGCCAGCAGTTTCTCCAATGATCCGCCCATATTGTCGCGCGCGACCCGGATGTGGGTGGCTGGATACCGAGAGGTCATTTCGCCGATCAACCCCAGAATAGGTGGAAATGGGAAACTTGCTGTGACTGTTAGGGCAACCTCGGCCTCTTGTTCGGAATTCAGCGTTCTGGCCACGGATTTCAGATCTTGCATCCGTTGCAGAACGCGGAGGGAGTGCCGGTAAAAAACCTCGCCTTTCTCGGTCAGCTCAGGGCGAAAGTTCTCACGAGACAGCAAGATAAAGCCAAGCTCATTTTCGAGTTTCTTCAGCATGTGGCTGATTGCCGATTGCGCTTTGTTCAAATGCTCTGCCGCGCCTCGAAACGTTCCCTGTTCGACAATCGCATTCAAAACGATGAGCTGCTCCAGTGTCATAATCGCATCCATACTGATCTATTTATTAGATCAGTATCGTGAATAATCAATATTATCAATTGATCTGTTTCTCTCCTAGGTCTCTTGAGAACAAACAAGGAGAGCCAAGATGACTGCGCATAACACGCGTATCATTCACCGCGACGATCTGCCTCTCGGCGGATTTGCGGGTATCGTTGAAACACGGATGGTCATGAACCCGCTGCTCTGGAAAGAAGCCAGCGACCGCCCTGACGTAAGCCATGGGCTTGGTGGGTTTGTGTATCTGGCCTCGGGCCATTTCAAGGCCAACGATGGTGCGCCACTGCATCCTCACAAAGATGTCGATATCGTTAGCTTTATCCCCAATGGGGCTGTCGGGCATGAGGGCACAATGGGCCATGGCACGTCCATCCAGGGGCCGGGCGTTCAGGTGCAGCGCGCAGGCACGGGTATTCAACACGCCGAATTCAGCCTGAACGGCCAAAAGGCTGATCTGGTTCAGATTTGGTTTTTGCCCCCGGAATTGGGCCTTGAGCCGGGCTATCAGGATTTCACCCTGAAAAAGGGGGAAATGACCACAGTGCTTGGCGGCACAGGCGCGACGTTCAAAAACGAAATGACCTGCCAGATTGGTCTGCTCGAACCGGGTGATACGGCGGCCACGCGCCACCGGTTCATTGCTTTTGTCAGCAACGGCGAGGCGGTAGCGAACGGAAAACCAGTCAGCGCTGGTGACATTGTCGAGGGTGATGCACTCGAGCTTACAACCAAAACCGGATGTGATCTGGTTCTCATTCAGTTCACTGAAACAATTCAACAAATAGGAAATCAATCATGAAAATCATCGCATTTGGTGCAAGCAACAGCACAAAATCCATCAACAAATCACTGGCAACCTTTGCCTCTTCTTTGATTGCCGGGGCCGACGTGGAAATCCTGGATCTGAATGACTTTGAATTGCCGTTGTTCAGCGAAGACAAAGAGGCCGAGATCGGCCAGCCTCAGGCCGCCAAGGGCTTCTTTGAAAAGATCCGGTCAGCGGATGGGGTTATCGTGTCCTTTGCCGAGCACAATGGATCATATACCGCCACCTATAAAAACCTGTTTGATTGGGTCAGCCGCATTGATCAGAAAGTGTATCAAGACAAGCCGGTGGTGTTTCTTGCGACCTCGCCCGGCGCGGGTGGTGCATCATCTGTCTTGAGTGGGGCCAAGGCGTCGGCCCCATTCTTCGGGGTCGATCTGCAAGATACTGTATCGGTTCCCAACTTTTACGACGTGTTTGATGCGCAGCGTGGTGTGATTTCCGAGCCAGAAATCGTTGATCAGTTACAAGCCGCGATGGGTGCGCTTGCCTCTAAAGCTGGAGATGCGAAATGAGAAAGTCAGGTCGTTTCCCCCAACTCGTGGCGTCCTTTGTGATGGCTGGCTTCATGTCCACGGCGCTGTCTGGCGTATTCACCTTTTTGGCTTTTGGTTTAAACATGGCCTGGGTGCTAAATTGGGCGCAAAGCATCTTGATCGCCTGGCCCATAGCAATGAGCCTGGATATCCTGTTTGGAGCGAGATTGCGGTGTATATCTGCCGCAATCTCAAAACAGATTGAACGTATGCCTGCCTTTGAAAAACTTCCCTGTTCGTAAGGGCTGCACTTCAAACTAAACGCTGCTATTTCGTGTTTTTCGTAGGGCTTCATGCCTGCTGTGTTGGCCGATGGGGGCTGTAGCCCCCGTGCTGACGGAACCGGATCGCGGCTTTTGACCCAGCAAAACATCGGGGCGGCTGACGGGGGTGTTGGCTCAATGCAGAACCTTGATTGAGGTCTACGCCGAGGCCGCCCCCGCGGACACAAGCCGTCCTTGCCCACTTATTGGCGAAGGCCGACTTTGGGCCAGCGCGACCAGATAAATCCTATGAGAAATACCAACAGCACAGCCAAGGTTGTGATGACGGATTTAATGATTGTGGCTGTGCTGGCGGCATATACCAATGGGGCTGATACGTCTGGCCATCGCCAAATCATGGCCATGATACTGAGGTTTTCGATGTAATCGAACACAGCACTACCCACCGAAAGGGCAACGCCGTGACGGACAAGTGTGCTGTTTGGCATTCGTTGGCCAAACCAGCAGATCGTGGCGGTCAAAGTCAGCGCGAGCAATGCCGGATAAAGCGTGTCCCGAGGTATCTGGTGTCTGAGGTAATATTCGCGTCCATCCACACCCAAGGTATCAAGAATCGTCGCGGCATCTGCGGGACTATACCCAAAGGGACGCATGTCGAAGGGGGCGTGCCCCGAGACCGACTCGAGGTGAGCGAGTGTGACGTTGATCATTGATAGATAGACTGACACGGCAAGCAATCCTGAGCCAACCGCAATCATTCCAATGTGCTTTGACAAAATTCCATTCGTCATTTTGTAAACTCCTTGAACTGTGCCACAGATGCCCTCAAACGAAGTCACCCGCATTATCATTTGATAAGGTACGCCAAGATGGACTTAAGGACGTTTCTGACGCAGTCACCTGGCCTGTCAAATAAGGCTTGTGCGGACGATTTTGCTTCTGATTGGAAACGAAAGCGCTTGAACAAAGGGGCGCATCTTACCCAGCAAGAACATCCCGAAACAAATGAATTCATATTATTGGAGGGGTGCCTGGCGAGCAGTATTTGTGACCAAGAGGGCAGGGAGGTTTGTGTCGGGTTTTATGTGGGGCCCTGTGTTGTCACGCCAAATATCGCACGAACGCGGGACGGCATGTCACTCCTGTCCATCGTGGCAACGACCGATGCGTCGCTTGTTCGGATCGACAGTGATGTGCTTTCAAATCTGATGATCTCGTCTGAGCCGATCCGAAACTGGGCGAACGATGTTCTGCGAGATGCATTGAGCCAAAAAGCGGAACGAGAGTGGTGCCTCGCGGCTCTTGGTGGGGCTGAGCGGCTCAACTGGTTTCGCCAGTCATTCCCCGGCTATGAGGCCATTTTCACCCATTCGTTGATTGCATCCTTTTTGGGGATCACGCCGGTCACAATGAGCCGTTTACGCGCCAGCGACAAACATAGATAGCAAGCGGACATCAAGGCGTGGTGCGGCATTCTGAACTGGGCTTTTCCGTGCCATTTGGATCAATGTCGTGGTCGAAAGGCCAAGCATTCGTGACAATTCACGGCGGCGTTAGCTGTGCCCAGTCCAACCCGTCTTTGGTCTGGCCTTCGGGGATATATTCAGCACTGACCCAGCCGTCATAGCCGCCCCGGTCCAAACGTTCAAAGAACGCGGGATAATCGATAGCGCCACTGGCGTCTGGTTCATGGCGCCCCTCGGCGCGCGACACCTGAATATGCGCAGCGCGGTGGCCGTGCTGATCCCAGGCGTGCATGGCATCTCCGGTGATCCGCTGGGCGTGGTAGACATCAAATTGCAGGTTCAGATTAGCGGCCCCCACCTTATCCAGAATGGCGGCGGCCTGATCAAAATCATTCAAAAAATAGCCGGGCAAATCAATCGGGTTGATCGGCTCGATCGTCAGGGATTGATCGGGGGCCTCGGCGGTGGCCCAGATCAGGTTGCGCACAAAACTGTCGTGCGCCTCTGGCCCTTTGGCCACCCCTGCCATGATATGAATATGGCGTGGCTTCAGCACGCTGGAATACCGAATGGCACGGCGGAAATCATGTTGAAACCGCTCCTCACCCCCCGGAATGGCACCAAACCCGCGATCCCCGGCGCCCCAATTGGGCGGAGGCGTGTTGATCAGCGCCAACTCCAGGTCATTGGCCTCCAGCGCATTTCGGATTGCACGGCCGGGTGCGTCATAGGGAAACAGGATTTCCACAGCCTTGAACCCGGCCTGACGGGCAGCGGCAAACCGCTCCAGCATCGGGTGCTCTCGGAACAGCATGGTCAGATTGGCGGCAAAACGGGGCATAGTTCAGTTGTCAGGCAGCTCGTCTGAGGGGATCACCCGGAAAAACGCGCCCCCTGACCACAGTCCAAACCAACCACCGTGATGCGCGCCGATCTCGACCAGCCGGTAAAAGCTCTTGCGATCAATCAGCGCCTCCAGATTGGCGCGGATCAGCACATAGGGTGACGGCTCGCCTGTCTCGGGATCACGCTCTACCCGGATCGGATTGTCTGGTCCGGCCTGCACGGTGTCACCAACATTGGTTTCAAACGTCAAAACTTGTGCGTCGTGTGTGCCGGTGGCTTCAAAATCCACAGCCACAAACGGCGCATCGTCGACGGTGATTCCCACTTTTTCAACTGGGGTAACAAGGAAATAGTTGTCACCATCTTTGCGCAAAATGGTTGAAAACAGCCGCACCAGTTCGGGCCGCCCAATAGGGGTGCCCAGATAAAACCATGTGCCATCGCGGGCAATGCGCATGTCCAAATCCCCGCAAAACGGCGGATTCCACAGATGCACTGGCGGTAAACCACGTTTTGATGCGGCCTTGGCTGAAGCTGCAATGCCCTCTGCTGACGGTGTCGTGATCTGTTTGTCGCTCATTGCTTTTGCCATTTCTATCCTGCGCGATACACTCTACCTCAAGAGTATAGATTTGACAGGGAGTTTTGCCATGGCCGATGACACAGATCTGGTAAAAAGCATTGAAGCGCTTGAAGAGCGGTTGAACAAGGCGCGCGCTTCCATCACGCGGCGCTTTATCGGTCAGGAAAATGTGGTCGATCTGGCGCTATCGGCGCTGCTGTGTGGCGGGCATGGCCTGTTGATCGGCCTGCCGGGTCTGGGCAAAACCCGGCTGGTGGAAACACTGAGCAAGGTGATGGGCCTGCATGGCAACCGCATCCAGTTTACCCCTGATCTGATGCCCGCCGATATTCTGGGGTCTGAGGTGTTGGAAACCGGCGCTGATGGCAGCCGCGATTTCAAATTCATCCCCGGCCCGATCTTTTGCCAGCTTCTGATGGCGGATGAAATCAACCGCGCCAGCCCACGCACCCAATCCGCCTTGTTGCAGGCCATGCAGGAACGCCAGGTCACTGTCGCGGGGCAGGATCGCCCGCTTTCACCGCCCTTCCATGTATTGGCCACGCAAAACCCGATTGAGCAGGAGGGCACCTATCCGCTGCCCGAAGCACAGCTGGACCGGTTTTTGGTACAGATTGATGTGCCCTATCCTGACCGCGACACCGAGCGCGACATACTGCTGGCCACCACCGGAGTGGAGGAAGACGATGCCCATGAGGTGTTCACCGCGGCTGAGCTGGTCAACGCCCAAACCCTGTTGCGCCGGATGCCGGTGGGCGAAAGCGTGATGGAGGCCATTCTGGATCTTGTCCGCGCCTTCCGCCCCGAGGATCCCAACGCCAGCGAGGCGGTACGCGAAACCGTTGCATGGGGCCCCGGTCCGCGCGCGGCACAGGCCTTGATGCTGATGGTGCGTGCGCGTGCCATGTTGCAGGGGCGTCTGGCCCCGGATGTGGATGATGTGGCGGCCCTTGCGCAGCCGGTTCTGTCCCACCGTATGGCACTGAGCTTTGCGGCGCGTGCGCGGGGCGATACGCTTGGTGATCTGATCTCCTCTACGACAAGGTCCATCACCCGGGTTGAGGCCGCCGCGTGAGCCAGCCGCTTCCCCTTCGCACACGCGCCGAGACCGAGGCCGCCCGCCTGCCGCCATTGTTGGCGCGGGCCGAGCAGCTGGCGGGGGCTGTGTTGTTGGGGGAACATGGGCGTCGAAGATCAGGACAGGGCGATGATTTTTGGCAATATCGCCCGGTTCAGCCCGGCGATTCACGCCGTTGGATTGACCATCGCCGCTCGGCCCGAAGTGACACGCAATTCGTTAAACAACGTGAATGGCAGATCGCCCAATCGGTGATGCTGTGGGTGGATAATGCCGCCTCCATGCGCTTTGCGTCTGAAAGCGGCCTGCCCGAAAAAGCCGACCGTGCCCGCGTGCTTGCGCTGGCTGTGGCCATATTGTTGAACCGTGCGGGTGAGCGTGTGGGCCTGACAGGCACCGCCCTGCCGCCGCGCCGGGGCGAAACGCAGATGGCCCGGTTGGCTGATGCTTTGGTCCAGGATCACCAGGATGACTATGGCAATCCTGACATGCGCGGCATGCCTGCCCACGGCCGCGCACTGCTGATATCTGACTTCCTGGGTGATATATCAGCCGTGAAAAATGCGTTGACCGGCGCCGCCGACAGAGGCGTGCAAGGTATTGTGATGCAGGTTCTGGACCCGGCAGAAGAGGCCTTTCCTTATCA
Organism: Roseovarius sp. UBA3070; assembly: GCA_002366775.1. Classification (GTDB taxonomy): domain Bacteria; phylum Pseudomonadota; class Alphaproteobacteria; order Rhodobacterales; family Rhodobacteraceae; genus Roseovarius. Next base: position 7,159 of record DFBW01000299.1, read on the forward strand.
AGGCCGTACCATATTCCAATCTGTTGGCGGCACCTTGGCGCATGAGACGCTCAAAGCCTCAGATTTGCGCGACCGGTATCTGCAGCGGCTGGCCGAACGCAAAGCTGAGCTGGCGCAGCTCTGTGCCCTGACGGGGGGGCGGTATCAGTGTCATCATACCTCTGAAAGCGCACAATCGGCCCTGCTCTGGCTTTACCGTGC
>DFBW01000172.1:0-1368 GCA_002366775.1 Roseovarius sp. UBA3070
CTTTTGACCCTTGCCGCCTCGGCTTTTGCCGCCGGAACGACTTTGCTGGCCAAGGCGCTGGGCACCGGCGTTCTGGGGCCGCAAATGCACGCGATGCAAATCAGCCATGGGCGGTTTTTGTTTGCTCTGTTGGGCATTGGGCTGGCCACGGCAGTGCTGCGGCCCAAGTTTACGCAAATGCATCTGAAACTGCATGTCGCCCGTTCGGCACTGGGTTGGGGTGGCGTCAGCCTGATGTTTGCAGCGGCGGCCTTTATCCCGCTGTCGGATGCCACTGCGATCAGCTTTTTGAACCCGGTGTTCGGGATGATGCTGGCCATTCCGCTGCTGGGCGAAAAAGTAGGCCCCGTGCGCTGGAGCGCGGCTGGCATCGCCCTGATTGGTGCGCTGGTGCTGACCCGCCCCGGCACCGGCGCGATTGAGTTTGGGGTCATTCTGGCGTTGGGATCTGCTGTGTTGTTGGGCAGTGAATTGATTGCCATCAAATTGCTGTCTGGCCGTGAAGGACCGCTGCAAATCCTGCTGATCAACAATATGATCGGATTGCTGATTGCCAGCTGTGCGGTGGTGCTTGTCTGGCAGCCTCCAAACCTGCACCAATGGATGGCGCTGGCCGGTATCGGGTTTCTGATGGCCGGTGCGCAGGCGTGTTTCGTCAACGCGTTGGCCCGCGCTGATGCCAGCTTTGTGGCACCGTTCTTTTATGCCGCACTGGTGTTTGCTGCCATCTATGATGGGGCAATATTTGGCGTCATCCCCGATGCGGTGTCGATCCTTGGCGCAGGCATCATCCTGGCGGGCGCCGGTCTGTTGGCCTGGCGCGAAGGGCGATTGCGCAAGGCGCGTATGTGATCTGCACTTGTCATTGCAAAAAGCACAGCTAGGGTTGTGGTTAGCCCCAATTTTCTGAGGACTGAGCAATGCCCAACCGTTTCAATCGCGCGCTTTCACCTGCCACCAAACTGGCGCAGGCATTGCGGTATCTGGAGGCCGAAACAGGTGCCATTGTCCCGCCAATTCAGCCCACTGCCACCTATGCGCGGGATGGTGAATATAACGAACGAAAATCCTACATTTACCGGCGCGACAGCAACCAGACCACCGAGCACGCCGAGGCGATTATTGCCGATCTGGAAGGGGCCAAAGATGCCTTGCTTTTTGCGTCGGGCATGTCGGCCTGCACCGCAGTGATCGAACATCTGCCCGCCCATGCCCATGTGGTGGTGCCCGAGGTGATGTATCACGGCGTGCTGGACCAGTTCAAAACCTTTGCCGCAAAAGACCGCTTAGAGGTCAGCTATTATGCGCCCGCTGATCTGGATGATATGGCCAGCAAACTGCGCAAAGGTGAAACCGCGCTGGTCTGGG
>DFBW01000172.1:1469-3400 GCA_002366775.1 Roseovarius sp. UBA3070
GCCGGAGTCCTGTCCGTGCGTGACACAGGTGCCTATTGGGATCAGATCACCCATGTGCGCAAAATGCAGGGCACGGTGTTGAACACCTTTGATGCGTATCTGTTGGTCCGTGGCATGCGCACATTGGTGCTGCGCTATGAGCGGGCAACCGAAAATGCCCTGGCCGTGGCGCGCCATCTTGAAGGGCATCCAGGGGTTGAGGCCGTGATGTACCCCGGCCTGCCATCACACCCCGGTCACGAGGTTGCCAAACGCCAGACCGGCGGGGCCTATGGCGGGATGTTGTCGATCATCGTGAAAGGGTCTGAACAAACCGCAATTGACGTGGCACGGTTTTGCGAAGTCTTTTACCCCGCCACCTCGCTGGGTGGAGTAGAAAGCCTGATCGAGCATCGCAAAACCGTATCGGGCGAAGGATTCCCAGTGCATCCGTGCCTGTTGCGGTTGTCAATTGGGATCGAGGATGCCGGTGATTTGATCGCCGATCTGGATCAGGCGCTTGAGCGGGCAGGGGCAGTGGTGGGGTGATACCAACCACAGCGACCTCAGTAACTTTATTGGCAAATAGGCAGTACCCATGGCGTCTGTTTTGGCAGGGAGCGTCTCCATTTATTGATGATCGGTTGGAGGCTGCGTTTTGGCCAAAATTTGGGTGCGCCGATTGCCTCCAGGCATGCCGCGTTCCAATATAGGCCCGAGCGCGCCAGAGACTTGCCACTCTTCACGGCTTTCGCAATGGGATTTATATCTTTGGCTTCAGGATAGATAAAAAGCGTCGTCGGCTGCCCCTCTGTCAGCGCGAGGATTTCCTCGGAATTGGACTGAGACCAGGTTGTGCAACCATTGCTGCGCCCGGCGGTGTAATCCACCAATTTTCCGTAAGGAACATAGCCTTCCTCGTCGGCATGCGGGCTTGACGGCTTTTTGAAGCGGCATTGCCATTTCAGAAAAACAGCCCGGTGACCACCAATGGCCCGTTCTCTGGCATTGTTGGTGTCGCCTTCTCCATTGAACAACAAAAATGTGCGATAAAACGGAACTCTCTGGCCCGACTGGCGGTGATAGCCTTTGAAAGATGTTCGCGATTCTGCTGTCACATAGGACCCGCCCATGGTCAACTTTGAGCCTTCTGCGTTGCTGAAGTTTTTCGCGCATTGCCGTCCGTTCGAGAAATTTGCCTTTCGCAATTTTCGCCCGTTTCCATAACCTGACGAAATCGCACGAAACGTTTTTTGCTTCTCGCATATGACATAAAACCGGCGCCCAGGTTTGCCGCCCGACAGGCTCGGGCGGGTTGCATCCATGGCCAGATAGCAGGGGTTTCTAACAGCCCCCTGGCTATACTTCCGATGATATAGCTCACGCGCCCGTTCCAGAACCACGGGGGCGATCTGGCCATTGCCAATACCGACATGCTTTTGCAGCCAGGCCGGAATGTCAGATGATTGCGCAGAGAGTTGGGTCGGCATTGAAACCGAAAAGGCGATGGCAATCACCACAGCCATGTAGGGACGTAATAGCTTTAACAGCATCGTTCAAATCTCCCGCCTGACAATCCTCAGAAGGGATCATAACACAAATTACACGGCATATTCGATATGTTCCGCTGCGAACCTGGATGACGCAACGATCCGCTTGCACGTCCTCCCCCGGATTTGCCAAACTACAGCCATGAGGACACAGCTATGCCCCTAGATATTCTTCTGCCCATGGTCATCTTCGGCATTGTCGGGATCACAGTGCTGTTGCACCTGCTGGGCTTGTCGCACCCCGCGTTGCTGGGCAATCAGACCGAGGCCCGCACGGCCTGGCTGGATGAATTTGGCGAAGATATCCCAACTCGGGTGATCCTGAGCCATGATCACCGTGCCGCACTGATCGAGACGCCGCTTGGCAACGGCATCGTCTGGCCTATGGGGGCTGATACCACT
>DFBW01000172.1:3500-7798 GCA_002366775.1 Roseovarius sp. UBA3070
TTCTTTATCGCCGCCATTCTGATCGAGCTAGTGTGGATCGTCATCAAAGGCAAAGGCGGGCGGTATGAGACCCGCGATGCGCTCACAAGCCTGATCATGGGGGCCGGTAATGTGGCCTCGTCCATTTTGCTGGGCTTTATCGCCTATGGGTTCTTTATGCTGCTCTGGCGGATCACACCGCTGGATTTGGGGGCATCTGTCGGGGTGATCGTGCTCTGTTTTGTACTGGATGATCTGCGCTATTACTGGGTGCACCGGTTTGGGCACCGTATCCGCTGGGTCTGGGCCAGTCATGTGAACTATCATTCTTCACAGCACTACAATCTGACCACCGCATTGCGCCAAACCTGGACCGGCACTTTTACCTTTATGATGATCATTCGCGCTCCGCTTATCCTGCTGGGGTTTCATCCGGCAATGGTGCTGTTTTGCGGCGGGCTGAACCTGATCTACCAATTCTGGATCCATACCGAAGCCATTGGCCGGATGCCCAAATGGTTTGAGGCGGTGATGAACACGCCGTCGCACCACCGCGTGCACCACGGCCGCAATGCGCGCTATCTTGATGCAAATTATGCCGGTGTGTTCATTATCTGGGACAAGATGTTTGGCACCTTCGTGCCTGAACTGGACGGCGAAAAACCCGATTACGGCCTGGTGCACAATCTGGGGACGTTCAATCCGGTCCGTGTGGCGTTTCATGAATGGGTGGGCATTTGGCGCGATGTGCGTCAACCTGGGCTGTCATGGCGTGATCGCTGGATGTATTGCGTCATGCCGCCAGGATGGAGCCACGATGACAGCCGCGACACATCAGAAGGCATCAAGCGCAAACATCTGGCACACCATCCTGAGGATGCGGGCACTCCGGGATTTGAGCATTAAAGCGTTTCGCGTAAAATCTGATTCAGAGGTTTTGACCGAAACGCCTTAATTCATCTTCTTGCCAAAAGTATCCCGGGGAGTTTGAGGGGCAGCGCCCCTCATTCCAAAACAATTAGGCGTGGCGCAGCCACTCAATTGGATTACGTCAGATGATGAAAAAGGGTCGGTGTTTCCAGCTGCCCGTTCCAACGCTCGCTTGGCATCAGGCCACACCCCAGCCGCCTCCACCTGGCGTTTCCATTCCAAACACGGCCCCAATGGGCAAATCAATCTCGTCATTGCCTGCCATCTCGCGCCGTGTCCCATCGGGGAATTCTGCCCAGTTCAACCCGCATTGCCCAACGCCTCCGCCGTCCACACCGAAGGGCGGCACAATCCGGTGTGAACACAGCGTCGTCACTGTTACCGGCGCCAGGAATGTCATGCGCCGGTGCACCCCCGCGCCCCCGCGCCATTTGCCATCCCCGCCTGAGCCATCACGGATACCAAAGGCGTCCAGCCGTACCGGGAAACGCTTCTCCAGCACTTCAGGATCGGTCATGCGTGTGTTGGTCATATGGCTTTGCACTGCATCACAGCCGTCAAACCCCGGCCCGGCACCGGTGCCGCCGGCGATTGTCTCGTAGTTCTGGAACGTGTCATTGCCCCAGACAAAATTGTTCATTGTGGCTTGTGACCCGGCGATCACATGCAAAGCTCCGTAGAGGGCATTGCAGGTGGCTTGGCTGACTTCTGTGTTGCCTGCAATCACCGCCGCCGGATACACCGGGCGCAGCATGGAGCCTTCGGGCACGATGATTTTCAGCGGTTTCAGACAGCCCTGATTAAGCGGGATATCCGCGCCGACCATGGTGCGGAACACATAAAGCACAACCGCATCACAAATGGAGCGTGGCGCATTATAGTTGCCTGCATTCTGCGGCGAGGTGCCGGTGAAATCAATTGTCGCCGTGCGGTTGGCCTTATCAACAGTAACCTTCACCTGAATGGTTGCGCCGATGTCCATCGGATAGCTGAATTCCCCGTCCTTCAGCCGGTCAATCACCCGGCGCACGCTTTCTTCGGCGTTGTCCTGCACATGGCCCATATAGGCCTGCACAACATCAATGCCATAGTTACCCACCACTTTCAGCAGTTCTTGCCGCCCAGTTTCATTGGCGGCAACCTGGGCCTTTAGATCGGCCATGTTCTGGGGGATGTTGCGACATGGGTATCGGCCAGAGGCCAGCGTTGCTTCGGCCACACCCTCCAGCAATGTGCCCTGATCCACCAGCTTCACGTTGTCGATCAGCACACCTTCCTCGTCGATATGGGTGCTGTCGGGGGGCGCGCTGCCTGGTGTGCGCCCACCAATATCAGCGTGATGGCCACGGCTGCCCAACCAGAAGGCGGGTGTGTCATCCACAAACACCGGCGTAATCACCGTGACATCCGGCAGATGCGTGCCGCCGTTGTAGGGCGAGTTCAGCATATAGGCATCACCCGGCTTCACATCCGGGTTCAACCGCATGATGGTCTTAACCGAATCCGACATTGACCCCAGATGCACCGGCACATGCGGGGCATTGGCCACCAGATCACCGCGATCATCAAAAATCGCACAGGAAAAATCCAACCGTTCCTTGATGTTCACCGACCACGAGGTATTGGCCAGTGTCGCGCCCATCTGATCGGCGACAGACATGAACAGATTGTTGAACACCTCCAGCAGCACCGGGTCAGCCTTGGTGCCTGCCGCGTGTTCACGGGATTTGGCCGCGATACGCTCCACAATGAGGTTGCCCATGGCATCCACGGACGCGGCCCAACCCGGCTCAATCACGTTGGTACCGGTGGGTTCAGTGATCACAGCAGGGCCAGACACCTGGGCCTTGGGGTCGAGGTTGACGCGCTCATACAAGGGGACGTCCTGCCAGCCATCTTCGGCGTGCATCGGGATATGTGCGTGGGCCTGGCCATTGCCGGTGTTCAGCTCTGGTGCCGGTGTTTGGCCGGTTTGGCCGATGGCCTCAACACTCAGCATTTCGAACAGGACGCGGCGTTCGGGGCTGTGAAAGCCAAAGCGTTGCCGGTGGGCGACTTCAAAGGCGGCCAACATGTGTGGCGCGTCTCCATAGGGCACCTCGAGCGCCTGATGCGAGCCATCATAGCGCAGGTGCGCACGCTGCACTGCGGTGATATCAGTGATGCCCTGTCCGGCCACTTCGGCGTGGGCATCTGCGGTGATTGCCTCAAGCGCTGCACTGGCACTGGCGATATCTTGCAGCGGGGCATCATGTTGCACTTCGCGCATGGCGCGCACTTCGGCCAGCCCCATGCCATAGGCGCTGAGCACCCCTGCATGGGGATGGATCAGCACGCGGGTCATACCCAAGGCATCGGCCACCAGACAGGCATGTTGACCACCCGCGCCGCCAAAGCATTGCAAGGTATAGCGCGTGACATCATGGCCGCGCTGGACGCTGATTTTCTTGATTGCATTGGCCATATTGTCGACAGCGATGCGCAGGAAACCGGCGGCCATATCTTCGGGCGCGCGGGGCGCTTCGCCTGTCTCTTGCGTGACAGTCTCAGAAAGGGCGGCGAATTTTTGGCGCACCACATCTGCATCCAGCGGTTCATTTCCGTGGGGGCCAAACACCGGCGGAAAGTGATCCGGGTTCAATTTGCCCAGCATGACGTTGCAATCGGTGACGCTCAGCGGCCCGCCGCGTCGATAACATGCGGGGCCGGGATCCGCGCCGGCACTTTCGGGCCCAACCTGAAAGCGGCCATCCTCAAACTTGCAGATGCTGCCACCCCCGGCGGCAACCGTGTGAATATCCATCATCGGTGCGCGCATCCGCACACCTGCCACTTCGGTTTCAAAACTGCGCTCGTAATCCCCGGCATAGTGGCTGACGTCGGTGGAGGTGCCCCCCATGTCAAAGCCGATCAGACGGTTGTGGCCTGCGGCTTCGCCGGTTTTAACCATACCAACGATGCCACCCGCCGGGCCGGACAGGATGGCATCTTTGCCCTGAAACAATTGTGCATCGGTCAACCCGCCAGAGGATTGCATGAACAGCAATGCCTCGCAGGCCCGGCCCAGATCCAAAGCCCCTGCCACCTGATCCACATAGCGCCGCAGGATGGGCGATAAATAGGCATCCACCACAGTGGTATCACCGCGCCCCACCAGCTTGGCCAGCCGAGAAACCTCGGCAGAGGTGGACACCTGCGTATATCCAATCTCATGGGCCAGCTTGGCCACCTGACCTTCGTGAACCGGGTTGAGATAGGCGTGAAGCCCCGCAATCGCCACGGCGCGAATGCCTGTGTCATAAGCATCTTGCAAGGTGGTGCGCGCGGCGTTGATATCCAGCGCTGTCAGCACCGCACCATCGGCATCCAGCCGTTCATCCATTTCGCCC
>DFBW01000242.1:0-2500 GCA_002366775.1 Roseovarius sp. UBA3070
AAATAGGTGAAGCTGACGTTGTCATTGCCTTTGTATTTGTCGGCAAAGGCCAGCCCCGCACCGATCGGCACCTGCGCGCCGACGATGCCGTGACCGCCGTAAAAATGCTTCTCTTTGCTGAACATATGCATCGAGCCGCCTTTGCCGCGCGAATACCCACCTGCGCGGCCTGTCAGCTCGGCCATCACACCATTGGGATCCATGCCACACGCCAGCATATGGCCGTGATCGCGGTAGGTTGTAATGCGCTTGTCGCCCTCTTTGGTGGCGGCCTCCAGCCCAACAACTACGGCCTCTTGCCCGATATAGAGGTGGCAAAATCCGCCGACCAGTCCCATGCCATAAAGCTGACCGGCCTTTTCTTCGAATCGCCGGATCAGCAGCATCTCACGGTAGAACTTGTTCAGTTCGTCGCCGGAAGTATTTGTTTTCTTGGNNTCCCCTGTGATTGCAAAGATAGTTTAGCGTTAAACCATTTAATACATTATCCTGCCTTGCCTGACGAGGGGTAAACTGCTGCGCAGGTATATTCACCCGCTTTTGGGGGAGGGGCATTGTCCGAGCGGGCATTGAACGCTTAGCGGATTACAATCTCATCCGCGCGCAGCAGGCCCAGCACATCGCGTGCCTGTTGATCCAACAGATCAATGTCCAGATAGGTGTCTGACAGCCGCTTGGTCAGGTTTTCCATCACCGCAACCTGATCCTGCAATTCGCCAAGCTGTGCGGCCAAAGCCACGGTTTCGGCTTCGATCTCGGCCCGGCGGAACAGGCCAAAATCGCCCTGCACAGCAGCAAATGTAAAATACACGCCCAGGCCAAAAGCCACGGCGAAATATATCACAATGCCCACTGCGGGCCGTTTGCGGGTGTGTCTCACGTTTCTGTCTGCCTCAATTGCCGCCTCTTGTGGGCGATGCCTGGGCACCATGCCACAGCTGATTCGGTTTGTGAATCCCCTTTTACCCTTAGGCGAATACACGCTAACATGTCGCCCATAAGGAGAGTCTTTGATGTCACACAGCGCCCCGCGCCACCAATTGCCCACGCACGCCGTGACCAACCAGCCCGAGCCGCGCGCGGATCAGGACCTGTGGACCGCAGATCCGGCCCTGCGAGACCACGCCAAAGCCGCCGGAGCGGATGCAGATCATTTGGCAGGCTACGGCGTCAAAATCGGCAGGCAGGCCGTGCAATCTGCTGCGGCTGAGGCCAATCGCAACCGACCTGAGGCGGTTTTGTTTGATGCCGCAGGACGGCGATTGGACGAGGTGCGGTATACAGGCGCCTACCATGAATTGCTGCGCTTGGGGCTGGGGGCGGGCTATGCCGCTTGCGCCTGGGAGGGTCATAAGGGGGGCCATGCCACCCACGCCGGGATGGTGTATCTGACCTCGCAGGTTGAACCCGGCGTGTGTTGCCCGATGACCATGACCTATGCCGCCGTACCCGCCCTAAAGGCCAATCCGGCGCTGTTTAAGGACTGGGTGCCCAAGCTGACGGCGCGCGCTTATGACGGCGCCCCCAAGCCGCTGGCGCGCAAACCCGGTGCCACCATGGGCATGGCGATGACCGAAAAGCAGGGTGGCTCAGATTTGCGCGCCATCACCACAACCGCAGTGCGGGATGGGGATGTGTATCGGCTGAATGGCCACAAATGGTTTTGTTCCGCGCCGATGTCTGACGGGTTTCTCACGTTGGCTCAGGCCGAAGGCGGGCTGAGCTGTTTTGTTGTGCCACGTTGGCTGGAGGGCACGCGCAATGGCATTCAGATCAACCGTTTAAAGGACAAGCTGGGCAATCACGCCAATGCCTCAGCCGAGATCGACTATGTCGATGCGCTGGCGTATCCGCTGGGCGAGGAAGGCGAGGGCATCCGCACCATCATCGACATGGTGCACCACACGCGGCTGGATACGGCGCTGGCCCCTGCCGGGCTGATGCGCGCGGCCTTGGATAGGGCGCATCACTGGGCGCGCCACCGCAGTGCCTTTGACGCAAGGCTGATTGACCAGCCGCTGATGCGCGCTGTTCTGGCCGATCTGACCTTGGATTGGGAAGGCACATTGGCGCTGGGATTGCATGTGGCGCGTGCCTTTGATGGCACTTCCGAGCGCGACCGTGCCTTTGCCCGGCTCGGCGTGGCGCTGGCCAAGTTTTTGGGCAACAAGCTGGCTCCGGGCCTGATTTATGAGGCGATGGAGGCCCTGGGTGGGTCGGGCTATGTGGAGGACAGCGGCCTGCCGCTTTTGTACCGCGAAGCACCGCTGAATTCTATCTGGGAAGGGTCGGGCAATGTGATGTGCCTCGATATCCTGCGCACCCTGCGAAACGAGCCATTGGCCGGCGAGGTTCTGAGTGATGAGTTGGGGCAGGCGACAGGGCAGTACCGGCAATATGACGCCGCGATCAAGGCACATATGCAGCGCTTTCCCAAACTGCCAGAAGAGGCTGAGGCGCGCTGGTATGTCACCAGTCTTGCCAGTTTGCTGACTGCCTC
>DFBW01000242.1:2579-4436 GCA_002366775.1 Roseovarius sp. UBA3070
GACGAGGCGGCGATACTGGCGCGATTGGGAGAGCCATAACCCCTGAATTTGACCTGGTGGCGTGACCTGAATGGGTGGCTGCGCCACGCAGTATTCTGAGTGGGGATGAGGGGCGCTGCCCCTCAAACTCCCCGGGATATTTATAGCAAGAAGATGGGGTTACCCGGCGATGGATGCGGCGCGAATTTCATCAATCGTGGCGCCGATTGTGGCGTTGAAATCTTCATCCGATTGCTGCGCTGACAGCCCTTCAGACAAGGCCCGAGAGAAGCTGGCGATCATGCCGGTGTTTTGGGCAAGGCGGTTGTTGGCCTCGTCGCGGGAATAGCCACCCGACAGGGCCACGACGCGCATCACACGAGGATGATCCACCAATGATTTATAGTGGTTGGCCACTTCGGGCAGGGTCAGCTTCAGCATCACTTCCTGGCCCTCGGGCAGGGCATTCAGATGGTTGGTAAGTTCAGCCAGCAAAAGGTCTTCGGCCTCGGCTTTGTCGGCGATGGAAATGGTCACTTCCGGTTCGATGATGGGCATCAGGCCATGGTCACGGATCTGGCGGGCCACCTCAAATTGCTGTGCCACAATGGCAGCTATGCCGCGTGGCGAGGCGGCGTCAATCACCGAGCGCATTTTGGTGCCAAAGATACCAGCCGCCACAGCACGTTCCAGCAAGGCATCCAGATCAGGCATCGGGCTCATCAGACGGACACCGTTGGCACCTTCCGCCAGGCCTTTGTCCACCTTCAGGAAAGGCACCACGCCGCGGTCCTCCCACAAATAGGTGGCGGAAGGTTTGCCGCCCATTTGCCGATCCATGGTCATTTCAAACAGGATGGCACCCAGCACTTTGTCGCCGGTAAAATCGGGCGCATTGGCGATACGCGCGCGCATAGCGTGCACCAGGTCAAACATTTCCGCGTCTGAACTGTAAGCATCACCCTGAACACCATACAGTGCCAGCGCCTTGGGGGTGGAGCCGCCGGATTGATCCAAAGCGGCCACAAAACCCTGCCCGTCGCGCATTTGCGCTGCCTGTTTTTCCTTTGACATGCTTTGCCCCTTTGATCATGACCACGTGTTGGCCCGCTTCTAAAGTGTTTCGCAAAAAACTTGAATCACAATTTTTGCGAATTGCGGTGAAACATTGCAATCTTATGCGCGTTTCGCATGAAGTCGGTATTTCAGATGACTGCAAAGCGATACAGACGAGCAGACACCGGGGGCAATCATGGTGTCGCCAACAGCAAGAGGTGGCGGCACGCCTAGCTGGTTTTCCCCAAACCCTTGCCAGCACTAAAAGTGAACAGGGGCCTATTCGTCGCGTGTGTATTGCGCCGCCAGATTGCCCGACACCCAATCCGACAGGGCGGCTTGCTGCGTTTCAATGCGCAGATCGCGCCACAGATCATCAACCGCGTCGCCACGATTGGCAAACCGCGCTTCGATGTCTTCACGCAAGGGGCGGGCGCCAATGTCGCCAGCCGCTTCGGCAATCAGTGCAAAATAATAGGCCTGACGATAAGAGCGCGACGCCCCAAGGCCGGTGAAATGCTGCAAGGCGAGGGTGCGCACCGCGCGGATGTCATTGCCCTGTGGCAGCGCCGTTACACCTGAGATGGCCAGATTGGCATCCTGCGCCGCAATCACCTGCATGGTGGTCAACCTGGCCTCAAGCGCGTCGAGCAAGGGCACTGCTCCGGACAGGCGCGCCGAGCTGGCACTCAGCGCATTGCCATAAGCGGCTGCGGGATCAGTGTTCAGCTGTGCGCGCGCCGTCAGCAAAGCGGCATCGGCGGCCTCGGGCACATCAGAGCCCAACAGCGGCGCCAACAGGCCGGGCACCAAACTTTGGGC
>DFBW01000050.1:0-1274 GCA_002366775.1 Roseovarius sp. UBA3070
CAAACCGCAGAAATGCGCGCCCCTGCGCCCGCGCCCAAGCCTCAAGATGCACCGCCTTGGTGCCTTGCATGTCGGATTTCAGACCACCCAGAAACACCACGCAAGGGCCACGTCCCGCGCTCAGGTGATAGGCGATCTTGCGCCCTTGTGGCGTGATCAACGTGCTGCTTTGGTTCATGTGCTTCCTCGACGGCTCAGGGTATCTGAGCGTCAAACTTCACCGCAAAGCTGCCGCTTTGGCAAGGTGTCACGTCAGGTGGCGCGCAACGTCACGCGATCGTGCCAAGTGAGGCATCAAGACGGCGAAGCGTCCATTGGCGCACTGGTGGGCTGTCTTTCAGGTGGGTGACATGTTGAAGGTCAGCCTGCTTATTCTCAGGGTTGGGCGTGGGTTGGGTATTGTCAGTATTGGTCATGACCATCGTCCTGTGACACTTTGTTCGCAACGCCATTGATGGAAAATCTCTGCCGCTAACCCAAGCGTTAACAGAACAATCCAAAATGCATAATATCTTTTTGTGACACTATGTTACCGGCGACCCGGCATACGTCAGTACACAGTGTTGCAGTCCGAATTGGCGATCAGACACTTAGCGCGCTTGACTTATGCTCAGGCGCGCGCCAAATACCGCATATACGACCAACATACCCGCAACCGGGCGCTTTGTAGGCGCCAAACCGACGAGGAGCTTGACGCCCATGGCGCAGATTTCCCTGACATTCCCCGATGGCAACGCCCGCGATTTTGACGCAGGCATCACGGCTGCCGAAGTTGCCGCCAGCATTTCCAATTCGCTGGGCAAAAAGGCCATTTCGGCCACCTTGAATGGCCAGCACTGGGACTTGCAATGGCCCATCGAAACCGACGCCAGCATCGCCATCAACACCATGAAAGACGACGCCGCAGCGCTTGAGCTGATCCGGCATGACTTTGCCCACATCATGGCCCGCGCCGTGCAGGAGCTGTGGCCCGATGTAAAAGTCACCATCGGCCCGGTGATCGAAAACGGCTGGTATTATGACTTTGACCGCGCCGAATCTTTCACGCCCGAAGACCTCGGCGCGATTGAGAAGAAGATGAAGGAAATCATCAACCTGCGCGACAAAGTTCGCACAGAAGTATGGGACCGTGCCCGCGCCGTTAAACATTACGAAGACGCAAACGAGCCGTTCAAAGTCGAGCTGATTGACGCCATCCCCGGTGACGAGCCATTGCGCATGTATTGGCATGGCGATTGGCAAGACCTGTGCCGTGGCCCGCACCTGCAACACAC
>DFBW01000050.1:1344-4713 GCA_002366775.1 Roseovarius sp. UBA3070
AAGGAAAGCCTTAAGAAATATATGCACTTCCTCGAAGAAGCCGAGAAGCGCGACCACCGTCGTCTGGGCCGCGAGATGGACCTCTATCACATGCAGGAAGAGGCCCCTGGCCAGATCTTCTGGCATCCCAACGGCTGGACCATATTCACCACGTTGCAAAACTATATGCGTCGCAAGCAAACTGTCGGCGGCTATGTTGAGGTGAACACACCACAGGTTGTTGACCGCAAGCTGTGGGAGGCCTCGGGCCATTGGGAAAAGTATCAGGAACATATGTTTATCGTCGAAGTGGACGAGGATCACGCACGCGAAAAGGCGATTAATGCCCTAAAGCCGATGAACTGCCCCTGCCATGTGCAAATTTTCAATCAAGGTCTGAAATCCTACCGGGATCTGCCTCTGCGTATGGCCGAATTCGGCTCATGTGCGCGCTACGAGCCATCGGGGGCCTTGCATGGCATCATGCGGGTGCGCGGGTTCACACAGGATGACGCGCATATTTTCTGCGCTGAGGATCAGATCGAAGAAGAAACCGCCATCTACATCAAATGGCTCACCGAAGTGTACCGCGATCTCGGCTTTGAAGACTTCCGCATCAAATTCTCGGATCGGCCGGAAAAACGCGCCGGATCGGATGAGATTTGGGACAAATCCGAAGCCGCTCTTCTGTCAGCCACGCGCAAAGCGGGGATTGAGCCAGAGCTGAACCCCGGCGAAGGTGCCTTTTATGGGCCGAAGCTGGAGTTCGTGTTGACCGATGCCATCGGGCGCGATTGGCAATGTGGCACCCATCAGGTGGACTTTGTTCTGCCCGAACGGCTGAATGCAACCTACATTGGACGCGACGGCGATAAACATCACCCGGTTATGCTGCACCGCGCTTGTCTCGGCAGTTTTGAACGCTTCATCGGCATTCTGATCGAAGAACATGCAGGCAAGCTGCCGTTCTGGATTGCCCCGCGTCAGGTGGTTGTGGCCTCGATCATCTCAGATGCCAATGAGTATGTGCTTGAGGTGGTCCAAGCGCTGCGGGCCGCGGGTATCCGTGCCGAGGCCGACATTCGCAACGAGAAGATCAACTATAAGGTCCGCGAACATTCAGTTGGCAAAGTGCCGGTCATTCTGGCTTGCGGCAACAAAGAGGTTGAGGACCGCACCGTTACCCTGCGCCGATTGGGTGAAAAACAGACCACCGTGGTGCCCCTGGAAACTGTAACATCTGATCTGGGACGCGAAGCAACGCCTCCTGATCTTTTGTAACATTTTCGAAAATGGCGGCGGAATCCCCTGTAACAAAGCACTGGCATTCCGTCGCCACCTATCTAATACCGTTTATATTCAAACTCTTACGACAATCAATCGGCTCACATCCGCTAACGCGTTCGTGTCTAACGGGCTCGTGAAGTGCGTTACTTCAAAAAGCGGCTATATTTTAGGCATCGCAACACGATAGATGTGGCGCAGATCAGGGTCACCCCTTCTGCCCCATGATCAAAACCGCGATGTAATTTGTAACCTAAAGGGAGCTATCCGAATGTCGAACTTGATGAAAACCGTTGCCATCGCTGGCGCTGTAACCGCCGCTCTGGCCGCACAAACCACCACTGCATCTGCTGCAGGCCAAGTAAAATGCTATGGCGTTTCACTGGCTGGCGAAAACGATTGCAAAGCGGGTGCAGGCACCACATGCGCCGGTTCTTCCACTGTTGATTACCAAGGCAACGCCTGGAAATTGGTTGACGAAGGCACCTGCGCCTCCATGGACCTGCCAGGCGACCGCATGGGCTCACTCGAAGAACTGGATCGCGACCTGCCGGGCTAAGTATTTTGGGGGTGCGCGGGGCTCTCGCGCATCCCATCCATATTGAATGCCCTCTCTTTGAAAGCATCACCGCCATGCTGGATACATCCCCCCGATTCCCCAACCTTCCTGCCGCCCCCGGCGTTGGCTATAAGCCGCAGCATTTTGGCGACATCACAACCGATGCGCGCCCCGTTGAGTGGCTGGAGATTCATGCGGAAAACTATATGGGGGATGGTGGCCGCCCCTTGGCACAACTGCGCCACCTTGCTGAAAACTTTGCTTTTTCCGTGCACGGCGTTGGCCTGAGCATCGGTGGTGAGTTGCCACTTGATCGCGATCATCTTGCCCGCCTGAAACACCTGTGCGACTGGTTGCAACCCGCCAGCTTTTCCGAGCATTTGGCCTGGTCCACCCATGACGCACATTTCCTGAATGATCTGCTGCCCCTGCCCTATACTGACGCCACACTCACCCGTGTCGCCGATCATATCGATCAGGTGCAAAACGTGCTGGGCCGCCAAATGCTGTTGGAAAACCCCTCCAGCTATCTGGCCTTTGATGAAAGCACTTACGCTGAACCCGAATTTCTGGATGAGGTTGCCAAACGCACCGGTTGCGGCCTGCTTTTGGATGTGAACAACATCTTTGTCTCCGCCACCAACCTGAAACTTGATCCGCGCGACTATGTTGATGCCTTCGCGTTGCACCGTGTGGGTGAAATCCACCTTGGCGGTCATGACGAAGACGAGGACGACCACGGCGCCCTGCTGTTGATTGACAGCCATGGCCGCGAGGTGGCTGACCCGGTCTGGGCATTGCTGGATTACACATTGGAGCGCTCAGGTCCCCGGCCCCTGCTGATCGAATGGGATGCCAATGTGCCCGAATGGCCTGTGCTGGCCGATGAGGCCACGCGCGCCGCAAATGCCCTGCAAAAGGTTGCGGCATGAGCGTTACTCAATCCAGATTTCACACAGCACTGCATGACCCTGACCAACCCGTTCCCTCGGGCCTGTCCGATGGGCAAGGCCAACCGGCAGGCAGCCGTTTTGCGGTATATCGCAACAATGTGGCCTCCTCCCTGACCGAGGCATTGGAGATCAGCTTTCCAGTGATTGCCAAGCTGATTGGCGCTGAAAACTTCAAAGCCATCTCAGGAGTTTTCCTGCGCCAACACCCTCCTAAGGTGCCCATGCTATCGCATTATGGCGATGACATGCCCGCGTTTCTGGCAGGCTTCAAGCCTTTGAAACATATCAGGTATCTCGCCGATGTCGCCCGTTTGGAGCAGGCTTTACGGGTGTCCTATCACGCCGCTGACGCCGCCCCGATTGATGCCCAGGACCTGCAAGCGCTGACCCCCGAGGACATGGCCGCGGCACGGTTCACGTTTGCCCCGTCGGCCCTGCTTGTCCGCTCGCCCTGGCCGATCCACGGCATTTGGACATTCAACATGCAGGATGGCGCGCCCAAACCACCCGCCACCGCCCAATCTGTGCTGGTGCTGCGGCCCGAATTTGACCCCGATCTACACCTGTTGTCAGAACCCGCAGCCATCTGCATGC
>DFBW01000050.1:4873-5371 GCA_002366775.1 Roseovarius sp. UBA3070
TGCCCACTCTGGCGCGTGTTCTTTTTGCAGCTATATTTGTGCGCTATTTCTGGGTCTCGGGACTGACCAAACTGGGGGATGGTGTTTTTGGCTTTCTGTCGCCCTCTGTTGGGGCCTATGCGCAGATTTTCCCACGCGCGATGGAGGCCGCGGGATATGATGTCAGCCAGTTGTCCCTGTTTC
Organism: Roseovarius sp. UBA3070; assembly: GCA_002366775.1. Classification (GTDB taxonomy): domain Bacteria; phylum Pseudomonadota; class Alphaproteobacteria; order Rhodobacterales; family Rhodobacteraceae; genus Roseovarius. Next base: position 5,057 of record DFBW01000050.1, read on the forward strand.
ACACATTGGTGGTCATGGCCGGCACCTGGGCTGAATTTCTGTTGCCTTTGCTGATCGTCATCGGCGTGCTGACGCGGCTGTCAGCCCTTGGCATGATCGGGTTTATCCTGATGCAAACCCTGACAGACCTTTATGGCCACCGCGCCATTGATGAACCTGCAACCGTTGGTGCTTGGTTCGACAAAATCCCCGACTCCATGATCATTGATCAGCGCGCTTGGTGGATATTCCTGTTGCTAGTGATTGTCGTCAAAGGTGCCGGGCCGCTATCCTTGGACCGCGTATTGTCTAAAAATACACCTTAACGTCATCCGG
>DFBW01000286.1:0-671 GCA_002366775.1 Roseovarius sp. UBA3070
CGCTGGCGATCGCCACCAATGTCAAACTTTACGTCACGGGTGATCACCCGGTCCATATGCGCGCGCGCTTCTTTAAATCCGTCCTCTAAACCAACGGTATACCCCTCAGCCCTAAATCCGGCGAGGAACTCGGGCCGGTAGGGCTCAAGTGCGGACAGATCCCAAGGCCCCAGCGCGTCGGTATAGCGCTTGGGCAGGGATTTGGAGGCCAACACCAGCACATCATCAAAGAACCGCGCCACGCGGCCCGTGACAGCGCGCCAACGCACTTTGGTGACATGCACGGTCTCGCGCTTGCCATCACGCATGACTGTGCGGCTTTCGGTATATTCAGTGCCACGTTCGCCGCGATATGACGATTTTGTATCGGCATCAATTGTCCAGTAGGGCACATAAATACCCTGTATTTTCCGACCCTTACGGGCATACTCTTTGAGGCCATTCGGGGCAAACCAGCGGCGGCCCAGCCACTCGGTCATCACCCTGCGGGCATTGCTTTCATCCAAGGCAAATGGCAGGACACCGCGTGGTTTGATCTGGCGGTGTGTGCCGGTGTCAGCCACCACAGGCGTGGCGCAAAACGGGCATTCGGCGGCATGGGTTGCGCCGTCAAATTCCACTTGCGCTGCACAGTTGGGGCAGGTGGTGATGCGGGTTTCTTCGATGTCCTG
>DFBW01000286.1:690-4060 GCA_002366775.1 Roseovarius sp. UBA3070
TGCGTGCTGGGGATTGCTCCATCAACTCAGTATGACCGCAATGATCACAGACCAATTGCCCGGCACTTGGGTCAAACCGATAATCAGCCCCGCAATTGTCACAGGGAAATCTATGTTCTTGGACAGGAGCAGGTGGGGCGGGCATATCAGAAAATGTCATGGGGTGAGCAGTCTTTCAAAATCGGGTGGTATCAATAGATCATAATAATGATGCCGCGCCAAATATAGGGGCGCGGCATTGGTATGTTGGGCCAGGGCTTATGCCCCCGGAGGAGGCGGCGGCAAGATGGTGAACAACTGCGCCAACTCCTGCACATCGCCCGCTTTTTTCCAACCGTCTTGCCCAGCGGTCCAGACATGAGTGTCACGGCTGAGACCGCCATCGATGGTCATACGCCCCAGTGCGGCCTTGGAATAGGGGCCTTTGGTTTCGCCGTTCTCGTCAATATGCCAGACCTTTTCAACCGGAGGCGGAGGCGGGGCCACCGGAGCCACTGGAGCGGCCGCCGCGGGCATAGCGCCCCAGGGGCCTTGTGGTTGCATCTGCTGGGCCATCGCCATGCCCATTCCCATACCAAGGCCGGCCCCCATGCCGCCCCCACCATTTGGGTTGTTGGCCGCAGCGGTCATGGCTTCGGCGGCGGAATACTGGGTGAATTTGCCCAGATCGCCCGCCACGCCCATGGATGTGCGTTTGTCCAAAGCTTCCTCTACCGCAGGCGGAAGCGAGATGTTCTCGATATAAAACTCAGGAATGCTGAGGCCATACTCCGCCACGACAGTGCTCAGTTCCGCTGCAACCAGCTTGCCCAGATCGGCGGTATTGGCCGCCATATCCAGCACCGGAATACCTGCACCTGCGATGATACGGCTAAAGCTTTGCACGATAATGTTGCGCACCTGATAGCTGATTTCATCCATGGTGAACTCGCCGTCCGTGCCGACAATCTCGGTCAGGAATTTGGCCGCGTCAGCCACGCGCACCGAATAGGTGCCAAAGGCGCGGATGCGGGTAGGGCCAAATTCGGGATCGCGCAGCATGATGGGGTTTTTGGTGCCCCATTTCAGATCGGTAAAGCGCGAAGTGTTGACGAAATAGATTTCGGATTTGAACGGGCTTTGAAATCCGTGATCCCAGTGCTGCAACGTTGTCATGATCGGCATGTTGTTGGTTTCCAACATATACAAACCGGGCGTGAACACATCAGCCAGCTGGCCTTCGTGGATAAACACCGCCGCCTGGCTTTCACGCACTGTCAGCTTGGCCCCATATTTGATCTCATGGTCTTCACGCTCAAACCGCCAGACCATTGTATCGCGGGTGTCATCCACCCAGTGAATGACGTCGATAAACTCGCCCGTTAAAAAATCAAAAATACCCATGGGGGAAACTCTCCTTCTTCATATGCAACATTCGGATTAACCTGGCCCTGCACGGCCCAGCAGTATCTGGTCCACGATCGGTCGGGCCTCCTCCACGCTCATGCCGGGGGTGAGGGCCGGATTGTATAACAGGCGCAGCAGTTCTTCGTCGTGGGTGGTGAGCAAAGCAAACTCATCATCGTCGTTAAAAATGGATGGGCGCGCTTGCGGGCTGTCGTTGGCCAATCCCAGCCCCTGCGCCAGTTCTTCATGTACACATGCACGCCGGGTCAACTCAGGATGTTCGGCGCGGATCACAGCCACAGCGCGATTGTAGACATGCCCATCGGATTTGGCCGCAAAGGCCGCCACAACACAGTGGATTGAGCGCGGCAAGCTGCGGATCATCGACAAGGTTGCGGCATTCACGCCCGGCTCAATCTGCTGAATGCGGGTCAGCAGCTCTTCTCGGTCGTCCTCCCCCACGACCATCACATAAAAATTGGGCGTGCTGGAATTGGCGGTTATCGGATGCCGTGTGACCCGCGCCAGACGGGCGGCATATTTGCTAACCAACGCAGCATCAGAGGCGCGTTGTTGGGGGGGCACCGAGGCACCAAATTCCACTGCCATGCGTACGGGGCCGGTCCATTTGCGCAAACCGCCCGAAGTGCCATCGGAGCGGCGAAACCCGCCGTCCTGGGCGTATTCATCGTAAAAGGCGATCTGCTCAAAGTTTTGTTTCAGATCGCGGTCGGAATAGGGCGTGTCTGCCCCACCGCCATCGCCGCGCAACAAACCCCGGTTCAGCAAATCCGCCTGCACCCGGCCATAATACAGCTTCAGGTTTTGGCTGGCAGCTGAAGGCGTTGCCGATTTGGGCGGCTTGGGCGTTGGTGCGATCAACCCTGCTGGGCGCGGTTGTGGCGTGGTAGACGGCGCCGTGGGCGGCGCATCACAGCCGATCAGGGCCAGACACCCCAGCCCCGATACGATCCAGCGAATGCGTGCCCCCAGACCCAATGGTTTAGCCCGGTACAGCCGTGCCGGCATTATCGCCCACACCGTCTTTGCGCGCCTTGGCCGAGGACAGCGTGTCGCGCAGTTCTTTTTCCATGCGCTTGAGCTCTTCTTCGGCGGCGGCACGGCGGGCTTTGCCCTCATCCGCGATTTGCAGGCTTTCCTGAATGGTGCCGATCAGATCGGCGTTGGCCTGTTTCACCGCGTCGATGTCAAACACGCCGCGCTCCATTTCTTCGCGGATCATCTTGTTGCTTTCGCGCAGGTTTTTGGCGTTGGAGGTCAGCAATTCATTGGTCAGGTCGTTGGCATCTTTCACCGCTGCGGCGGCCTGGGCTGAGCGCTGAATGGTGACGGCCTGCGCCAGCTGTGTTTCCCACAAAGGCACGGTGTTGACCAAGGCCGAATTGATCTTGGTGACCAGTGATTTGTCATTTTCCTGCACCAGCCGGATCGAAGGCAGCGATTGCATCGTTACCTGACGCGTCAGTTTCAGATCATGCACACGGCGTTCCAGATCGTCACGCGCGGCACGCAGATCACGCAGTTCCTGCGCTTTCATCACCTGATCGCCTTCGGGGGCTTTGCCAACGGCCTTTTCGGCAGCGGGAATGTCCTTGGTATCCAGAACGCTCAGCTTTTCTTCGCCTGCGGCAATATAAAGCGCCAGCTCATCATAGAAGTTCAGCGTTTTTTCATAGAGCAGATCGAGCGATTTGATGTCTTTCAGCAAGGTGTGTTCATGCCCCAACAGATCATCGGTGATCTTGTCGATCTGGCCCTGCACATCTTCAAACTGGGCAGTGAATTTGGCGAAAGGGGCTGCGCGCCCAATCAGGCGCTCCCACCAGGTGCGTTCACGGCGAACATCCAACTCACTAACGGAAAAGCCACGAATGGTGGTGACGATGTCGCGCAGGCTGCCACCGGCGGGGCCGACATCCTTGTTGCGCACACCTTGCAGCATGCTCTGCGAAATCTCCTGCAA
>DFBW01000303.1:0-1517 GCA_002366775.1 Roseovarius sp. UBA3070
AGGCTGGTGATCTCTTTGGCGCGCAGCTTGTCGCGGGCCTCGGCAATGGTCAGTGTGTTCAGATCAGACATTATTCAACCACCTTGGGAACCGCAAAAAACCCTTCGCGGGCATCGGGCGCATTGGACAAAACGCGCGCTTGCTGATTGCCGTCGGTTACCACATCTTTGCGGCGCGGCAAACGCATGGGGGTCACGGATGTCATGGGCTCTACACCGTCCACATCCACTTCATTCAGCTGCTCGATAAAGCCCAGAATGGTGTTGAATTCCTCGGCCAACGCGGGAAGAGCTTCGTCCTCTATCCGGATGCGGGCCAGTTTGGCCACACGGGCGGCGGTGTCTTTGTCGATTGACATGTCTGCCTCTTGAAGATTGGGGTCAGATCAGCATTTAGCGCCCTGTGCTGCGCGCTGCAATCCCTATGCCCCCTTTTCTCTTGGGCAAATCATGTTAGTCTGCGCTCAAATTGAATCAGGGAGATGGATATGCAGATCACATGGTTGGGCCACAGCAGTTTTCGGATCGAAATTGGCGGACAGGTTCTGCTGATTGACCCCTGGCTGACGGGCAATCCGATGTTGTCGGAAGAGCAGCACGAGGACGCAACAAAAGGGGCCACCCATATTCTGCTGACCCATGCACATTTTGATCATGTGGCTGATACGGTGGCGCTGTCCAAATCACTGAATGCGCCTGTTGTGGGGCAATATGATCTGATGTCTTGGTGGGAAGAAAAAGAAGGCCTGACGACAGTGGGCTTTAACAAAGGTGGTACCGTTGATCTGGGCGGAGTGGCCGTAACCATGGTGCATGCCACGCATTCCTCCAGCTTTGGCGGGCCCGATGGCCCCAATGTGCCCGGGACTGAATGTGGTTTTATGATCGCAGGCGAAGGCCACACGATCTATGTGTCAGGCGATACTGATGTCATGGCCGATATGAAGGTATTTCATGATTTGCATAAGCCCGATATCGGCATCCTGTGCGCCGGGGGCCATTTCACCATGGATATGCGACGTGCCGCTTATGCTGCGAAAACCTTCTTTGATTTCAAAACGGTCATCCCCTGCCACTACAAAACATTCCCCATTCTGGAACAATCAGCGGCTGCGCTTATCGCCGCCCTGCCCGGCGTTGATGTTACCGAACCCGAGGTGATGCAGCCCATTACGATTTGAGCGGGGCCAAGATTTTTCGCACGAAAAATCCCGGTCAGCGCAAATCATCAAAGAACGTCTTCAACAGTTGTTCTGACTCGGCAGCGGCCAGCCCGTCATAGACTTCGGGCACATGGTGGCACTGGGCGTGGCTAAACACCCGCGCGCCCTGTGCCACACCGCCTGATTTGGGATCGCTCGCACCATAATACAGCCGCGCAATACGGGCGGCTGAAATTGCCGTGGCGCACATCGCGCATGGCTCCAGCGTGACATACAGGTCATGGCCCGGCAGGCGTTCTGAGCCCAGTGCAGCACAGGCCGCGCGGATCGCAAGGATTTCGGCATGCGCTGTGGG
>DFBW01000303.1:1543-5228 GCA_002366775.1 Roseovarius sp. UBA3070
ACAGCCCCCACCGGCACTTCGCCCCGCGCTGCGGCACCGCGCGCCTCACTCAGGGCGGCATCCATATGTGAACGGAATGTCATGCGTCCGGTTTTGCCCCGCACTCGCCGCTTTCGCAAGCCCGACAGATGCGTTATGCGCTGACATTATGAACACAGACACCCCATCAGGCGACCGGATCGCCAAGGTTATCGCCCGCGCCGGGCTGGCCAGCCGCCGCGAAGCCGAGCGGATGATCGAAGCCGGACGCGTCACCGTCAACGGCAAGATCATCGACCGGGCAGCGCTGAATGTAACAGCCGCTGACCGCATCACCGTGGATGGCCGTGATCTGGCCGCCCCCGAGCCTGCGCGCTTGTGGCTTTATCACAAGCCCACAGGATTGGTGACCACCACCAAAGACGAACAGGGGCGCGCCACGATCTATGATGATCTGCCCGAGGAGCTGCCACGGGTGATGAGTGTCGGGCGGCTTGATTTGAATTCGGAAGGGTTGTTGCTGCTGACCAATGACGGCGGGTTGAAGCGCCGGTTGGAGCTTCCCTCAACCGGCTGGGTGCGCAAATACCGCGTTCGCGTCAACGGCCGCCCGACCGACGCAACATTTGAGCCCCTGCGACAGGGCATCACGGTGGACCGGGAAATGTTTCAGCCGATGGTCGTGACGCTGGATCGCCAGCAAGGCGCGAATGCCTGGATCACCATTGCCTTGCGTGAAGGCAAGAACCGCGAAATTCGCCGCGCGATGGAAGCTGTCGGCATGACTGTGAACCGTTTGATCAGGGTGTCTTATGGGCCATTTCAGCTGGCTCAGCTGAAACCCAATGAAGTGCAGGAAATCCGCCCGCGCATTCTGCGGGATCAGCTGGGGTTGGAAATACCAGCGGAACCTGAGGCGAAACCTAGCGGCCGACCGGGCAAAAAACCGGGTGCCGCGCGCAAATTGAAACGCCCGCAGCGCCGGGATCAGCGATAGGTATCTGGACAAAACCACCATTGGACGCATCTCTGATTTTGCGCTGAGCTCTTGAATATTCTGCAGTGATTACCTTAAATATCTGGATGAAGCCAAAAATTCTGACGACATTGGCCACCTATAGCCGCCAGCAGTTCACCAGTGACTTAATCGCTGGGGTCACTGTAGCAATGGTTGCATTGCCCTTGAGCCTTGCGATCGCAATTGCATCTGGCGCGGAGCCGGAAAAGGGGATCGTCACAGCAATTGTTGCAGGAGTCCTGATCTCTCTTCTTGGCGGTAGCCGTGTGCAGATCGGCGGGCCGACTGGTGCGTTTATCGTCGTGGTTTTCTCTGTTATTTCCGAGCATGGATACGATGGGCTTGTCCTGGCGACATTTATGGCCGGGATACTCATGCTGATCGCCGGATATGTGAGAGCAGGTAATCTGGTCGCCTATGTACCAGAGCCGGTGGTCAACGGCTTTACCATCGGGATTGCTGTCATCATTGCGACAAGCCAGGCCAAAGACCTGTTTGGCTTGGCTATCTCGGACGTTCCGGCAGAATTCATACCAAAGATCGACGCACTTTGGCTGGCACGCGATAAACTGAATGCTATTGCGTTCGTGATCGGTCTGGCGACCATGATATTGATAATTGTGTTACGACGATTGGCACCCAGATTTCCGGGTTTGATTGTTGCTGTTGGTTTGACATCAGCCGTTGTTGCATTGGTTGATCTGCCGGTTGATACTATCTTTTCCCAGTTCGGAGCTTTGCCAAACACGCTACCAATTCCTGCATTTCCGGAGATAAGCATAGAGCGGCTTATAGAATTGCTCCCGTCAGCCCTTGTCATCGCCTTTCTCGCAAGCGTTGAATCGCTGCTGTCGGCAATGGTCGCGGACAAGATGATTGGGGGCCATCACAGGCCTAACGCTGAAGTTTTGGCTCAGGGCTTTGCTAATATTGGCTCCGCCCTGTTTGGGGGATTGCCCGCGACCGGAGCCATAGCCCGCACAGCCACAAACGTTCGCGCGGGCGGCAAAACACCCGTTGCCGGCATTATTCATGCCTTGACCATTTTATTGGTCATGCTTCTGGCGGCACCTCTTGCGGGTTATCTTGCGATGCCCGCATTGGCAGGATTGCTTATTCTCACTGCGTGGAACATGAGTGAGCCACACAAGTGGCGCGGCTATATGCAAACACGCGTCTCAGATCGGTTTCTTCTCTTTGTGACGCTGTTTCTGACTGTGTTCGCAGATTTGACCGTCGCCATAGGTGTTGGTGTCTTTATCGGCCTTGCCTTGCGATTGCGTCGGCACAACGTGGCCATCGAGAATGACTGGACACCGCCGGATCGCTAAAACAACGGCGTTATGTGCTGCATGAATTATGTTTCGTGCCGATAACGCCGGTCATTAGCTGCATTGCAGGAAACAACATAAAGGGCGCAACACCAGACCTTCGTTGACACGGCTCCCTTTACGCGCCACGCGACAGCCAGCTTTTGCGATAAGCTCCCGGAGAGCTGCCATAGCGCGCCTTGAACCTCTGTGAAAGCTGCGAGGAGTTGGTAAATCCGGTGGCGGCGGCGATTTCGGCCACCGACAGGCCGGTTTCATTCAGCAAGGCATGCGCGCGCGACACGCGCAGATCCATGTAAAACTGCGCCGGGGACAGGCCGGTGTGCTGGCGAAACAGGCGTTCAATCTGGCGACGCGACAGGCCCACATGATCAGAGATGGCCAACACATCTGCGGGCGCCTCCAGATTGTCGGTCATAAAGGTGATGGCTGCAATCAAATGCGAATTGCGACTGCTCAATCCCTGACTTTGCACCGATCGCTGCGAGGCATCCCGCGTGGCCGAGCGCAGATGGATGCACATATCGGCCACGATAGCCGCCAGATCAGCCCCGTGATCTGCCTCGATCAGAGACAGCATCATATCCGTGGCCGCCGAGCCACCTCCGCAGGTCAGCAGACCACCGTCATTTTCAAACAACCGCCCCGTGGGGGTCAGATCAAGGTAGCGCTCCACAAATGCGGGCTGATTTTCCCAATGCAGGGTAAAGCGGCGCCCCTTTAGCAAGCCTGCGCGCGCCAATGCAAAGGCGCCAGTGCAAATGCCGCCGATGTGCGCGCCATGGGCCTTTTGGCGGCTGATCCAGGTGGTGATCTGAGGTGAGATATGGTCTCCCGGCTCGCCCCCCGCACAGACAAAGGCCAGCGCATCACGCGCCACATCGCACAGGCCCGTATCGGGCGTGATCATCACCCCGCACGAACAGTGGACCGGGGCTGCGTCTTCGCTCAGCACAAACCAGCGATAAAGTTCCTTGCCGGCCACTTGATTGGCGATGCGCAGAGGCTCCAGCGCGGCCGAAAAGGCAAGCAAGGTCAGCTTTGGCAGCAACAGAAAGTAGAAATCCCGTGGCGGGCCGTCATAATCGACAGGGTGGCTGGCAGCACCACGGGGGACAAAGCTGCGTTCATTCATAAGCAGAGTTTAGCAGACTGAAGCGCCAGGAGAACAGACAGTGCAATTTTATGCCCCTGCGAGCACATGCACTGCGGCCCGGTGGTGCCATTGGCATTTCATTTTGCCCTTGCAGACAAGCTGCGCTAAAACCCGTTCAAATTTGTGTAACAACCGGGACCAAAAACATGGCCGAGCTTCTGACGATTGAAAACCTAAGCAACCTGCTGATGCTGTGCTTTT
>DFBW01000157.1 GCA_002366775.1 Roseovarius sp. UBA3070
GTTCCCTCGGTTTCTGTGACCTACGCCCAGAATGGCGGTTCGACCAAATCCAATGAACTTGGCATGCGGGCGATGCAGGAGCGCGCCTATGAGAAGCGGGGCGAGCAGTATCTTCTGATCAAGTCGCCGCCTGCGTCGGGTAAAAGCCGCGCACTGATGTTCATCGCGCTCGACAAACTGAAAAATCAGGGGATCAAGCAGGCGATCGTGGTGGTGCCGGAAAAATCGATCGGGGCGAGCTTTAACGATGAACCGCTGAGCAAGTTCGGCTTCTGGGCAGATTGGCAGGTCGCGCCGAAATGGAACCTGTGCAATTCGCCAGGGACGGACGGCGGTAAGGTCAAATCAGTTGGGGCGTTCCTTGAGAGCGATGATCAAATTCTTGTCTGTACCCATGCGACCTTCCGCTTTGCCGTGGAAAAACTCGGGATCGAGGCGTTTGACGATCGGCTGATTGCCGTGGACGAGTTTCACCATGTCTCGGCGAGCGAAGACAGTATCCTTGGCTCGCAGCTCAACGAGTTCATTGCGCGCGATCGGGTGCATGTTGTTGCCATGACCGGCAGCTACTTTCGCGGGGATGCCGTGCCGATCCTGGTGCCCGAGAATGAGGCCAAGTTCGATACGATTACCTACACCTATTACGAGCAATTGAACGGCTACAAATACCTGAAAACGCTCGATATCGGCTATTTCTTTTACTCAGGGCCTTATGCGGACGACATCCTGAAAGTGCTCGATCCAAACGAGAAGACGATCCTGCACATCCCGAATGTAAATTCGAAAGAAAGTACAAAGGACAAGCATCAGGAGGTCGAGCACATTATCGACGCCTTGGGCGACTGGCAAGGAACAGACGATGCGACGGGCTTTCAGCTTGTGAAGACGCCCGAGGGGCGGATTCTGAAGATCGCTGATCTGGTGGACGATGAGGCGGCGAAGCGCGACAAGGTATCTAGCGCGTTGAAAGACCCTACTCAGAAAAACAACCGCGATCATGTGGACATCATCATTGCCCTGGGCATGGCTAAAGAGGGTTTTGACTGGATTTGGTGCGAGCATGCGCTGACGGTCGGTTATCGCGCCAGTCTGACTGAAATCGTGCAGATCATTGGTCGCGCCACACGTGACGCTGAGGGTAAATCTCGTGCCCGTTTCACGAACCTGATTGCCGAACCAGACGCGGCCGAAGCGGCCGTCACTGAAGCGGTGAACGATACGCTGAAGGCGATCGCCGCCAGCTTGCTCATGGAGCAGGTACTCGCGCCGCGTTTTAACTTCACACCGAAGAGCCCAAAGAGCGGGCCGGTCGAAGGTTTTGACTACGGTGAAGACGGTTATGACCCCACGAAAGAGAACGTAGGTTTCAACGAGGCAAGCGGTCAATTTCAGATCGAGATCAAGGGGCTGGCAGAACCGAAGAGCAAAGAGGCTGAGCGCATTTGCCAAGAGGATTTGAACGAGGTGATCACCGCCTTTGTCCAAGACAAGACGACGATCGAACGCGGGTTGTTTGACGAAGAGCTTGTGCCCGAAGAGCTGACACAGGTGCGCATGGGCAAGATCGTCGGGGCGAAGTTCCCCGAGCTTGATGCAGAGGATCAGGAAGCCGTGCGCCAGCATGCGGTTGCTGCTCTGAACCTGACCCAGAAGGCCAAGGAGGTTGCGCTCGCGCACGACAGCGATGAAGTGACGTCCGGCAATACCGCGTTGATCGACGGCGTGCGCAAATTTGCGATGGACGTGCGCGAGCTCGACATTGACCTGATCGACCGGATCAATCCGTTCGGCGAGGCCTACGCGATCCTGGCGAAGACCATGAGCGAGGAGAGCTTGAAGCAAGTCGCGGCAGTGATATCGGCGAAGAAGGTACAGCTTTCGCCTGAAGAAGCGCGTGACCTGGCGCGGCGTGCCGCAAAGTTCAAGCAGGAGCGCGGGCGCTTGCCAGATATTACGTCCTCTGATGCTTGGGAAAAGAAGATGGCTGAGGGAGTGGCGTACCTTGTACGGATGAAGCAGGAGGCCGCCAATGGCTAGAGAGTTTACCCAGGAAGATGATGCTCTACTGGCCGAGCTTGGCGTCGAGGTGGAGACCAAGAAAGCTGTCACGCGCACACCACGCGAAGAACGCATCATTGCAGGGTTTGAAGAAATACAGCGTTTTGCCGAGGAACACGGTTCCGCGCCGAGCCACGGTGAAGAGCGTGATATTTTCGAACGCCTGTATGCCGTCCGATTAGATCGAATTCGCGAGCTTCAAGAATGCCGTGAGCTTGTTGAGCCTTTGGATGATCAGGGGCTTTTGACCGGCGCGGCCAACGCACCCTCAGCCGCCGCCGAAAAGCTTGATGATGATGCGCTTCTGGCTGAGTTGGGGATCGAGGTCGAAGCCCCTCGGCTCACGGAACTGAAACACGTTCGATCGACGGCAGAGAAGAAGGCCGCTGAAGAAATTGCGCACCGTGACAAATGCCAGGACTTTGATACCTTCAAGCCGCTCTTTGAGCAGGTGCAGAAGGAGCTGGATAGCGGTCTACGCGAAACGCGGCCTTTCGAGATGAAAGCTGAGATCGAAAAGGGCCGCTTCTTTATCGTTAGTGGGCAAAAGGCTTACGTTGCGGAGAAGGGGGAGACGACCATCACCGACCAGGGGCGCACGGATGCCCGCTTGCGTGTGATTTTCGACAACGGCACTGAGAGCAACATGCTCATGCGTTCGCTTCAGCGTTCCCTGAACAAGGACGAGGCAGGAAGGCGGATTACCGAGCCGACTGCCGGACCATTGTTTTCTGATCAGACGATCGACGGCGACGAGGCAAGCGGCACGATTTATGTATTGCGGAGTAAGGCAGATCATCCACTTGTCGCCGAGAATCGAGAGTTGGTGCATAAGATCGGTGTGACAAATATGAGCGTTGAGAAGCGGATCGCGGGAGCGCATCTTCAGCCCACATTCTTGATGGCCAACGTTGAGATTGTGGCGACCTACGAACTTTACAACATCAACCGTACAAAGCTTGAGAACCTGATCCATCGCATCTTTGAGCCCGCGCGGCTCGAGATCGAGATCATAGATCGTTTTGGACGACCTGTAGTGCCGCGCGAGTGGTTTCTTGTGCCGCTCTTTGTGATCAAGGAAGCGGTCGAACGGATCAAGGACGGCACGATTTCTGGATATCGCTACGACCCTGACAGCGCAGCTTTGCTGCGACGTGGTTGAGACGCTATGTCACCCGTTGATGACTTGACGCCGGTCATACGTTGTCTTCGAAAGTGACAACCCCACTACCAAAACAGTGCACCTCGACGCGAATTTTGATACGCTGCGGGTTCACGAGCAACTTAATCGGAGTGGCGTGTTCGTCAGCCGCTGCAAGCCGCGGGGCAGGCAGAAGCGGCGTTATGGCGCGGTTATTGGCTTTGGACTGGTCTTCAAACAATGCCTCAATTCCAAATCTTTATCGAGTTGCCGAGACCATACATGCCAATCCCGCCCCTTTTCTGTTTTTTCGGCGCGGTGCGCTTGGACTTCTGAGATTTCTTCTGTGCCTCGATTGCCCAGCCCGCTGCTTCGTTCGGGTCGAAGCCGCGCGCCACCAATGCGACCTTGGACTTATTGATACGCTCGATCAGACTTTTCGCTTGGGTCAACTGGTTTTCCGTAATTCCGTCGTTTTTTTCCGCTATCCTTTTGAGCGACGAGAGTTGTTTCCGCCGTTGAACTAATCCAAGGGCAATCTTTTTCGCCTCCGCCAATCTCTTTTTCTGTTTAGAGACTTTCGACATCGCAATTCCTAAAGCTTCAGTTCATGATTGTCTTCAAGGGTAAGTGTTGTCAGGAGCTTTTGTCAAATTTCCAGGGCTCGATGTAACTGAGTTTGCACGTCTCGCTCAGGGACTCGATGCGGCCCAGTTTCTGCCGCCTTCATCGTGGTTTGCGAAGAGGGCGTTTTTGCGGTTCAGGGCAATTGGGCGGATGCTGCGTTCTAAGATGTTGCTAAGCAATTCTACGACAATGAGATTCGTGACCACAGAAGTAACAAGAAAGCCGTCACCCAGGTGACCATTTGGTGACCAACCTTCTTGAGTGGGCCATCATATACTAACTAAGTCTTTGAAAACAGTGGTGAGCCGTGATGGGTTCGAACCATCGACCTACTGATTAAAAGTCAGTTGCTCTACCAACTGAGCTAACGGCCCACTAGGCGGCCTATCTAGAAAGAGCCGTACCTCTGGTCAACCCCAAAACGTAGCTTTTCCAAGCGAATGCTGGATTCATCACGCCCCTGGGTTTATATGCCGCCTCATGGCACGCGATAACCATACCGGATTGCCTTTCATGAAGATGCATGGGCTGGGAAACGACTTTGTCGTTCTGGATGGGCGTGCCCGTAAAATCAATGTATCCGCGGCCTTTGCTATTGCCGTTGGCAACCGGCGAACTGGCATTGGGTTTGATCAATTGGCGTTGATCGAAAATGGCGCTGGTGACGCGCATCTGACCTTCTGGAACACTGACGGTTCAACCTCGGCGGCCTGTGGAAATGCCACCCGCTGCATAGCGCGGTATTTGATGGATGAGACCGGGCGCGATGCGTTGCATCTGACCACCGCGCGCGGCGATCTTTATGCGCGTGATGTCGGCAATGGCCTGACATCGGTGAATATGGGCCACCCTCAGCTGGACTGGCACGAGGTTCCGCTGGCACATGAGATGGACACCCTTGCCCTGCCCATTGACGGTGCGCCCGTGGCCACTGGCATGGGCAACCCGCATTGCACCTTTTTTGTTGAGGATGCCGAAGCTGTCGATCTGGATACCTTCGGCCCCCTGCACGAACATCACCCGCTGTTCCCCGAGCGCACCAACGTTCAGGTGGTCAGCGTGATTGCACCTGATCACCTGCGGATGCGCGTATGGGAGCGGGGCGTGGGGATGACGCTGGCCTCCGGCTCGTCCTCTTGTGCGGTTTGCGTGGCATCCAACCGCCGTGACCTGACGGGGAAATCCGTTCGTATTGATCTGGATGGCGGCACGATCCATGTGGATTGGCGCGATGATGGTGTCTGGATGACTGGCCCCACGGCGCATGTTTGTGATGGCGTCATCACTGGTGATTTTCTGAAAGCACTGGGATGAGCACCCCCAAATTCACCACTTTGGGCTGCCGCCTGAATGCCTATGAAACCGAGGCGATGAAAGAGTTGAGCCAGATGGCAGGGCTCGACAATGCTGTGGTCGTCAACACCTGTGCTGTGACCTCCGAGGCCGTGCGCAAGGCCCGTCAGGAAATCCGCCGCCTGCGCCGCGATAACCCCGGCGCGCGCCTGATTGTCACCGGCTGTGCCGCACAAACCGAGCCCGAGACCTTCATGGCGATGGATGAGGTGGACGCCGTTATCGGCAATACCGAAAAGATGCAGCCCGAAACATGGTCCGGACTGGCGGCCGATTTCATAGGTGCGTCTGAGACCCCTCAAGTCGATGACATCATGTCAGTGACCGAAACTGCCGGCCATTTGATTGATGGCTTTGGCACCCGGTCGCGTGCCTACGTTCAGGTGCAAAACGGGTGCGATCACCGCTGCACCTTTTGCATCATTCCCTATGGCCGTGGCAATTCCCGTTCGGTGCCTGCGGGTGTCGTGGTGGACCAGATCAAACGCCTCGTTGATCGCGGCTATAACGAAGTGGTGCTGACAGGAGTGGACCTGACCTCTTGGGGCGCTGATCTGCCATCCACGCCTCGCTTGGGTGATCTGGTGATGCGCATCCTCAGGTTGGTGCCGGATTTGCCACGCCTGCGGATATCGTCGATCGACAGCATCGAGGTGGATGACAACCTGATGCTGGCCATCGCAACCGAGCCGCGTTTGATGCCGCATCTGCACCTGAGCCTGCAACATGGCGATGATCTGATTCTCAAGCGCATGAAGCGCCGCCATCTGCGCGACGACGCCATTCGGTTTGCCGAGGCCGCCCGTAAACTGCGCCCCGAGATGACCTTTGGCGCAGACATCATCGCTGGCTTCCCGACCGAAACCGATGCGCATTTTGAGAACTCGCTAAAGCTGGTGGAAGAGTGCCAGCTTACCTGGCTGCACGTCTTTCCCTACTCCAAACGCCCCGGCACCCCGGCTGCCAAAATCCCCAGTCAGGTGAATGGCGCTGTGATCAAAGATCGCGCCGCCCGGCTGCGTGCTGCGGGGGATCGTCAGGTTGCCCGCCATTTGGCCGCCCAACTGGGGCGCACCCATAACATCCTGATGGAAAACCCTCGCATGGGCCGGACCGAGCAATTCACCGAGGTGACATTTGCCACCGACCAACCCGAAAGCCAGATCGTGACCGCTGCGATCACCGGCGCCACCTCCACTCAGCTCACCGCATGAGCCGCCCTGTCCTGTGGTCGTTTCGCCGCTGCCCCTATGCGATGCGCGCCCGTTTGGGGGTCGCCAGTGCCGGGCTTGAAACAGACCTGCGTGAAATCGTCCTGCGTGATAAACCCAAGGCCTTTCTTGGCACCTCTCCCAGCGCCACAGTGCCCTGTCTCGACACTGGCGCGCAGGTGATTGATGAAAGCCTCGACATCATGCTCTGGGCCTTGCGCCAGAATGATCCCGAGGGCTGGCTGGATATGCCGGACCAGGGCCATAGCTTGATTGCCACCTGTGACGGGCCGTTCAAAACCGCGCTTGATCACTATAAATACCCCACGCGCTATGATGGCATCGACGCGCCCACCGCGCGCGACAGCGCCGCTGAATTCCTGCACCAACTCAACACTCAACTTGGCGCGCAGGCGTTCGTGTTTGGTGACACAGCCAAACTGGCCGACATGGCAATCCTGCCCTTCGTGCGCCAGTTCGCCCATGTGGATCTGGATTGGTTCAATGCCCAACCATGGTCTGCCCTTGCCAATTGGCTTGAGCGCTTCAAAACATCTGATCGTTTCGCGGCCATCATGCATAAATACCCGCCATGGCAGCCGGGGGATGCACCCACCTGCTTTCCTTAACCCATCTTCTTGCCGGAAATATCCCGGGGGTTTGGGGGCTGGCCCCCAATTGAACCTGTGTTTGGGGGCTGGCCCCCATTTGAACCTGTGTTTGGGGGGCTGGCCTCAATTCAAAAAAAAGCCCCGCCAATACAGGCGGGGCATAAAGTTAGTGCCAAGTGGTCAGGCCACAGGCACCGGCGGTGTTCTCATGTATGAAATTCAGTTCGGACGCTCGGCCATTTCCGCGCGGATTTGCTGGCGGAACAGGTCAATCGAAACCCGTTTGCCATCCTTTTTGGTGCACCAATAGGTCCAGCCATTACAGCTTGGCGCGCCTTCCAGCGCGGCACCAACCTGGTGGATCGAGCCTTTGACATCGTCGCCAATCAGCGTGCCATCGGCGCGCACCTTGGCCTTGTGGCGGTTGTTCACTGAATACAGCTCTTCTCCGGGGCGCAACATGCCGCGTTCGATCAGCTGGCCAAATGGCACGCGTGGCTCGGCACGTTTTGAGGTCGAGACCTGCAGCGCTTCGCGGTCAAATCGGCGGACTTTCGACAGGCGCTTTTCGGCCACCTTGCGATACGCCGCTTCGCGTTCAATCCCGATGTAATCACGCCCCAGCATCTTGGCCACGGCGCCGGTCGTGCCGGTGCCAAAGAACGGATCCAGCACCACATCGCCAGGATTGGTCGTGCCAACCAGCACACGGTGCAGCAGGCTCTCGGGCTTTTGTGTCGGGTGGGCCTTGTCGCCCTCTTCGTTTTTCAGGCGCTCATGACCGGTGCAAATCGGCAGCACCCAGTCACTGCGCATCTGTATGCCCTCATTGAGCGATTTCAGCGCTTCGTAGTTGAAGGTGTATTTTCCACCCTCGTCGCGGCTGGCCCAGATCATGGTTTCATGCGCATTTGTCAGGCGCTTGCCACGGAAATTCGGCATCGGATTGGATTTGCGCCACACCACATCATTCAAAATCCAGTAGCCTTCGTTTTGCAACGCGGCCCCAACCCGGAAAATGTTGTGATATGATCCAATTACCCAGATCGCCCCGCCCGGTTTCAGCAGGCGCTTGGCCGCTTTCAGCCAGGCCGTGGTGAAGTCATCATAGACTTTGAAACTGGAAAACTGATCCCAGGCATCATCCACGGCATCCACCTGAGAATTGTCCGGGCGATGCAGATCACCTTTCAATTGCAGGTTATACGGCGGGTCGGCAAAAATCAGGTCAATGGACGCCTCAGGAAGGCTGTTCATTGCATCAATGCAATCGCCGCTCAGAATCGTATTCAAAGGGAGCGCTGCTGCGCCCTTGGTCTTGGATGTCGTCATTGTCTGCCTCTAGTCCCTGGCGCATTTTTGCGCTCTGCTGGTTGAGGACGAGCATGAGTCAAACCGATTCGCGGGTCAAATTCTTTTTTGAATCAGGAGGTTACGTTTTTACCTTGATACAATATGTTGTGTACGGGCTTGAACGAACGTCTATGGTGAGGGGTCACCCCGAGATTTTGCAGCGCCGCTTTGTGGCTTTTGGATGGATATCCGGCGTTCGTCTCCCAGCCATAGCCGGGGTAGTGTTGCGCTAAATCCCACATGACACGATCTCGACAAATTTTTGCCACAATTGAGGCCGCCGAAATCGACAGAGATCGGGCATCTCCCTTGATTATTGCCTGCGCCGGGAGGCTGAGGCCACGCGGGATCATATTGCCGTCGATCAAAACCTCGTCGGGCACCTGCGCCAGCCCCGCAATCGCGCGCTCCATCGCCAGATGCGAAGCACGCAGGATGTTGATTTCGTCAATCTCCTCGACACTGGCATGCGCAATGCAAACCTGAGCACGGCTCATGATCTGATCAGACAGCGCCTCGCGGCGTTTGGCACTGAGCGCTTTGGAATCGTTCAACCCCTCGGGAATGTCATTGGGATCAAGAATGACCGCGGCCGCCGTTACAGGCCCGGCCAAAGGGCCACGGCCCACTTCATCCACGCCCGCTATCACGTTGGCACCACGCGCCATGGCGGCTCTCTCAAGGGAAAAATCAGGACCAGACATAACGCCAATAATCATAGTGCTCGCCCAGATGCAAAGAGAGCGGCACAATGGCCGCCCCCTCACACTGCTCGGGCCTGTAGTCTTAATATGCGCGGGCGATGCTATATCCGCGCTGTTTCAGGCAGCGCCCCCCAAAGACCACCTTGCGCTGACCAGTATGCGGGTCACGAATTTTCACGGCACAGTCGTGTGGCATGGCCTTCACGTTCACATGGTTGCGTTTCAGGCAATGGCGGCTGAACCCGTGGAATTTTTTGCCATGCAGCTGTTCCTTCACGATACACTGCTTGGGCAATGCCTTGTGAGCGTTATGATACGGCTTGGGCGTAATAACTGTGTGATTGCCAGCGTGCCCTTGACCATTGGACCAGGAATTATGCCCATGGTTCCCTGCGTGACCTTGGCCGTTGTTATTGCCGTAGTATTGCTCATAGGTCTGTTTCTTGCGGTTTTTCTGATCCGCAATGGCAATGCCGATTATGGCCAGGGCCGCAGCTCCGGCGATCCATTTCTCAGTGTCGTCCCCTGCATGCGCGGGTGATGTGGTCAGCCCCGTTGAGACCAGGGCAGCTGAAAGTACAAAAGCGATAAACTTGCGGTGCATGTCAGTAATCCTTTCAAGATCGGTTGAACGCGGCACCCGGCAGATGGGCGCCTTGGAATAAAACCAAGATGGGGCACCCCCTGAAAGACAGGCAATATCGGCCAATTGTTATTGGATATCGCCACGAAGTTACGGTCCGGAACCGCTTGGATATTGAATAGCCAACCGGTTCAGCGCATGTTTCTTGCCATGACACGCATATTCATCTCATACGCCGCCGCCGCTTTGCTAAGCCTCGGTCTGAGCGTCACAGTCAGTCAGGCGCAACCCGCCTGCATGGCCGAATACAAAGCCAAGCGGGACAATCCGCTGGAGCTTTTCTATGATGTGGCTCAGGTGACAGGCCCTTGTACGTCGCAAAATGCCACGGCCCAGCTGACGGCAATCTTGGCGGCGCAAGGCCTGACATTGCTGAAAGTGTTATCAGTAACGGAGAACTGAGCGTGACAGACCCCAATGCTACCGCCTCAGAGGCACGTCGCTCGGGCAGCCGGGTGGTGATGTTTGGCATGGGGGCGATTGTCCTCATCCTGACACTGGCCGCCGTGTTCCTGTTTCTGAGCCTGCCGGACGCCAATGCGTTTAATGCACGGGTGGAACAGATATTTGTCGAAAACGATCTGCTGACCTCAGAAGCTGAAATCAAATTGCTCGAAATCCTCGCGCTGTCCGGCACTGCGTTTTCCGAAATCTTGATCAGCTATCGTATGGTGATTTTCGTATTGCTGGTCTTTGCCGCCTCATTGCTGATCGCAGCATTGGTGTTTCTGGTCATGCTGGTCACCCTTAACCGCCGCATGGCACAGATTGAACGCGCAGGCATTCAGGTCAGCTCATTGCTGATCAGCCGCGAAGAGAAAACCGTCTATCTGAACAACATGGGGTTCAAACTTACAGAGGCGGCCATGGAAACGCTTGCTGTATTGGCCGAAGCCCGCATGGATGACGACGTGATGTCTGGGGCTGAAATTGAAGGCGTAATTTCGGGCCGCTCGTCCTCTGACTGCGAAGAGGCCGCAGGCGCCACCCGCATCAAACGTCTGCGCGACGCACTTGGCAATCAGATGGTAACTGAACTGCTGGTCAAAAACATCGCCCGTAAGGGCTACATGCTGGCCATCGACAAGGACGTGATCAAGGTGATCTAGGCTGCGTTTCGAATGAACAAATCAAGGCGCAGACCGGAGCACAGCGGGTGGCGGATTTTCTGATCCGGTTGTGCAGCTGCAAGAAAGGGCCCTGCGAAGTGACGTTGCCTTATGACAAGGCCCTGATAGCGGGGCGGTTGGGGATGAAACCTGAAAGTCTGTCGCGGGCGTTTTCCAGGTTGAAGGCGGTCGGCGCGCATCACGCCATCAGGCAATAATAGAAGGCATAACNNTGCGGCCAATGCGCATGACCCCGACACAAGCGAAGGCAAACCAGCAGCACAGCTTTATGGGCAGCGGATG
Source organism: Roseovarius sp. UBA3070 (assembly GCA_002366775.1). Lineage (GTDB taxonomy): Bacteria > Pseudomonadota > Alphaproteobacteria > Rhodobacterales > Rhodobacteraceae > Roseovarius. The sequence continues at coordinate 11,114 of DFBW01000157.1, forward strand.
AGTGCGCAGGTTGAGCGGCTTTTTCCAGATGCGTCAGAGCCGCTGAAAATTGCGGCCCGGGGCCAGCATATTGAACGTTGGGTCTTGAAAAGAAAAGATTTCCCCGAAGGCCGTGCCGGATATCTGAGCTGGCGGACAGCGCTGGCCAAACATCACGCGGCCCGTGTGGGAGAGATCATGGATGAGGCGGGATACATCACCCAAGATGTTGAAAATGCACAAAAAATGATCCGAAAAGAAGGGATCAAACGCAATGCGGAGGTGCAAGATCTGGAGGATGTGATTTGCTTCACGTTTCTGAAGTGGTATTTCGCACCCTTTGCCTCTACTCAAAGCCCTGAAAAGATAGAGAGAATTGTTGCAAAGACTGCGTTGAAGATGTCGGCAGAGGGGCGCGCACGGGTGCTGGAAGAGTTTGATCTTCCCGACGCCCTGGCCGAAAAATTTGCGGTCTGACAGGCCGTGGTGCGACCAAATATTTATTGCATTTTCTGAGCAGTCTTCAAAAGGGATCAGTTCATAACTGGCCGTCAACTTGACTATGCCATATCATCCGTTCCCGGGCGCTGCGCTTTAAAGCAGGGCCGGAGTCAGATCGAGGCCGAGCAAAAGCAGACAGAAAAGCGCCAGTGATGTCTCGAAACCGCGCCGCCAGAATGGCGCGGCGTCCAGCCCCAGATAATTGCCGAGGATCAATCGCGCCTTGAGCCAGGGAAGGTCAGGATGAGCGTACCCGCCCCTGCCGAGAACGCAGTGGGCCAATGCCAGAGCGAGATCAGCGTCGAGCCAAGGCTGAGACCGATAAGCATGGCCCATGCGCGAAAAACGGGGGTTCGGGTCATGGTCTCACCTGAGCAGGTAGATCACGGGGAAAAGGATCACCCAGACCAGATCAACCATGTGCCAGAAGGCTGCACCAGCTTCGATATTGCGCGGCGTGTCTTTCCACGCCACGATGAAAAGCACGAGTACCCCCGCCACCACATGGGCTGCATGAAACCCGGTGAGCATATAGTAAAAGGTAAAGAACGGATGGGTGTCCCAGCCGATGCCATCGGCAGCTTTGCCTGCGTATTCAATGCCCTTAACCCCCAAAAAGACCATGCCAAGGATCGCTGCCGCCACAAGAGCGAGACGCGCCGGGCCGCGGCGCGTGTTTTCACGCAGGCGCATGGCCCAAGCGGCAAGCGCGCCGCTGGTCACCAACACCACCGTGTTTAGCCCCGCGCCGGTATGATAAAGCGCATCTTGTGCGGCGGCAAAACCAGTAGGATCAGAGATACGCACCGCCAGAAAGGCGGCCAGCCCCGCTCCAAAGACCAGAAGCTCGCTGACGATAAGCACCCAGATCATCAGATCACCGGGCAGATCGTCAAACACGCTGGTGTCGCTCATGCGCCGACCAATTCGCGGTAGATCTGTGGCAAGGCTTCGGTCAGGCGCTCTGGATGTGCAATGACGTGAAATCCGCCACGTCCGAACATCCGGGCGAACCAGCTTTTGGCTTGTTTATCGACGGTGATACCAAAGACCGACTGCCCGGCGCGACGCGCCTCGCGCACGGCCATGGCGGTGTCTTCAATCCCGTGGCGGCCCTCGTAATGGTCCAGATCGTTGGGCTTGCCATCAGTGATCACCAACAACAGACGGCGCTTTCTGGATTGCCCGGCAAGGTCGGCTGAACAATGCCTGATTGCCGCCCCAAGCCGAGTGTAAAAACCGGGTTTGAGGACACCGATACGATTTTCAACCAGGGTGGTCATCGGCTCGGAGAAATCCTTGCAGGTCTGGATATAGACGCGATCCCGCTTGAGCGAGGAAAAGGCATGAATGGCAAAATCGTCGCCGCAGGCATCCAGCCCCCATGCCAGAGCCGCCAATGCCTCGCGCTCAATGTCGATCACCGCGCGGTTGCCTACGGCGCTCTCAGTGGACCGCGACACGTCAAGAATGATCGACACCGCCAGATCGCGGGCGATGGGGCGCGATTGCCGCCAGATGCGATTGCTGCCCGCGCCATTGGCCCGGATATCGACATGCGCGCGCACGGCCGCCTCCATATCCAGCTCATCACCATCAAGCTGCCCCGGAATCGAGATGCGACCGGGGCGCAGGGCCTCGAACTGACGTTTAACATGGGTGATGCGCCGCAGGGCGCGCGGGTCATCACGGAAGGATGGCACTGCATCGCCCGGCTCGGCCACACTGTGCAGCACACGCACATGATCGGGCAGATAGGCGCCGGTGCGCACGTCCCATTCGGGATACATGATCTTGCCTGACAGGCGCTCACGATCCACATCCTCGGGTGCCAGATCAAGGTGAAGTTTCAGCCTTGTGGCCGGGGCTTTGGAGATCTGGCCAAGGCCGATTTCTTCCTGATCGTCGGCGGCTTTTTTGGCATTCTCGGGATCGTCGTCATCGACCCGGCGGTTGAGGTTGAGAAACTCGACCCAGCTAAGAATAGCCTCGAATTTGTGCAGGATCAGGCTGTCACGGCGCTCGGCCTGATCGGCGTTGCGGCGTTGTGCGCGGGTGCGTTCAGAGCCCTCTTCGGGCGGGCCGTCTGTGTCGCGGCTCTCGCCCTCGGTGCTGGCGGAAATTTGCAGCTCGCGCAGGTCGGGCCAGAGCGGCACCGGCTGAAACGCCCGGTAGCCGCGCGGGGCGGTGATATGTGACAGATCACCAGAATCTATCGCCGTTTTGTAGCTCAGCGCCAAGGGGCTGAGATCTGATTGGTCGTCCAGAAGGTGGCGGATGAGGGCCTCAACCGCCTGTTCGGCGCGCGGCAGGTTTTGGGCCGGGCGCGTGTGCAGCGTGGCCGAGGCCAGCCCCGATTGCAGGGCGCGCAGGCCCGGAGCGGCGCCCAGTGCAGCGAGAGTCATGCTGTGGGCTGCGCGGATTGCCAGCAGATCGGCGCGCAGGGGATCGGTGTCAATGATATGCGCCGGGGCGTGGGCCACAGCGGCGACAAGCCAGAGGTAAAGCGCGCCATTGGCAGCGCGGTCGGGATAGACGGCAAGAGATTCAGGCAGGCGCAGCACCTCGCCGTCGAAACTGGCGCGCGGGATTATTTCGGCCTCAGTCCCCAGACGGCGGAGAAATTTAAGCCTGTGTTTGCTGACCTCAGGCGAGACGGCGCGGATTTCGACTGAAGGCGCGCCGCCCAGCCCGCGAAAGAAGACTGCCAGCCGCCCGCTGGCCTCTGAGAGGTCAACCGCGGCTCCGTGGTGCACCTGAGGCGCATCGAGGCGACTGGCAAAAGCATGCCACAGTTTCCCGATGGTTTCTTCGGGCTCCCATGGCTCAAGTTCGATTCTGGTCACAGCCATGCTTCACCCGAAGACGGCCGTGACCAGATCGAGGAGGCCGCGTTTGATATCCGCGTCATCGCTCAGGGGTTCGATCATTGCCGCCTCGATGGCGCGATCAATGGGCATACCCTGGGCGATGAGAGTCGCGGCATAGATGACCAGGCGGGTTGAAACGCCTTCCTCAAGATCTTGCCCTTTGAGGACGCGCAGTTTTGCTGCGAGGCGCACCAAAGGCGCTGCGCGCTCATGCGAAAGGCCGCTTTCCTGCGCGACGACCTTGATCTCAAGCTCGGGTGCCGGAAAATCGAAGGCCATGGCGACAAAGCGTTGCCGGGTCGAAGGTTTAAGCGTTTTGAGGATATTCTGATACCCCGGATTATACGAGGCCACGAGCATGAAGCCAGGCGCGGCGGTCAGCTCTTCTCCGGTGCGGTCAATGGGCAGGATGCGGCGATCATCTGTCAGCGGATGCAGGACGACAGTGACATCCTTGCGGGCCTCGACCACCTCATCGAGATAACAGATTGCCCCCTCGCGCACAGCGCGGGTCAGGGGGCCATCGACCCAGACGGTCTCACCTCCCTTAAGCAGGTAGCGACCGATCAGATCTGCCGCCGAGAGGTCATCATGGCAGGCCACGGTATAGAGCGGGCGGCCAAGTTGCGCCGCCATATGGGCCACAAAGCGGGTTTTACCGCAGCCCGTCGGCCCTTTGAGAAGGACCGGAAGGTTGTTTTCGCTTGCGGCCTGAAACAGGGCGCATTCATCGCCTTGCGGCAGGTAGAAGGGGGCGTCTGCCGCCCCCTTGCGTTGTTGTGTGGTCATGGATCCGTCCATGGGTTTCACTCCGCCGCGACCGTAGTGTCGGTCGAAATCAGCTCTTTGCGAGGTATGAAAATCGCATAGAGGAAAAGCAATACCCCCAGCAGAACCACCACCCCGGCACCAAAGCGCATCCAGTAGAACACTGCGATCGTGTCCTGCACGTCCATGAAATACTCGCCCACCACCCTTTGCATGTGGGTTTGCACGGTGCCTGCGAATGTCAGTGTGAAGGTCATGAAGACCATGCCGCTGGACATCAGCCAGAAGGACGCCATGTTGAGCACCTGATTATAGGGATCGCGGTTGCGCAGGATCGGCATGGCATACGAGAAGATCGCCAGATTGAGGCAGACATAGGCACCATAAAAGGC
>DFBW01000136.1:0-793 GCA_002366775.1 Roseovarius sp. UBA3070
GCGATGGTGGATCACATTCATGCCGCGCGCGACACACATGACGGCATCATCCTGAATGCCGGTGCTTATACCCATACGTCGATTGCACTGATGGATGCGATCAGCTCGGTTGAGTTGCCGGTGATTGAGCTGCACCTGAGCAACACACTGGCGCGCGAAGAGTTTCGCCACAAAAGCTACATCAGCCCCGTGGCCCTGGGCGTGATCTGCGGCTTTGGTGCTGCGGGATATGAACATGCCATACGCGCCATGGTACAACATCTGGAGGCCTGCGCGTGATCGACACAGGCCATCTGAACCGGCTGCTAAACTGTCAGGAAATTGAGACCCTGTGGAACATGCACATACGTCAGATGGCCGAATTTGGCTTTGATCGGTTGATCTATGGCTACACGCGCTATCGCACGGCCACATCCTTGGGCGATCCTGCCGATTTTGTGATACTGAGCAACCAAGACCCGGCCTATACGGACGAATTCATCGGCAATGGCTTGTTTCATCACGCACCAATGGTGCGTTGGGCACTGGAACATGATGGGGCGTGTTCATGGAATATCATGCATGATATGGTCAGCTCGGGCGTGCTAAGCGATCAGGAGCGCAAGGTTGTTGATTTCAACCAAAAGCATGATGTGCTTGCAGGCTATTCGATCAGTTTCAAATCCATTTCACCACGCGCCAAAGGGGCAATTGCCCTGACGGCCCGCAGAGGAATGAGTCAGCCAGAGGTGAATGCAATCTGGGCTGAACACGGCGAGGACATCCTTGTTCTGAACAATATCACCCATCTGCG
>DFBW01000136.1:963-4549 GCA_002366775.1 Roseovarius sp. UBA3070
TGAAGCAGTTCCGTGAGTGGTGGCTTTATGCCGTTGGAACATTCAGATCAGTATCCCCTGTTATACCTAGGGCTCGCTGGTTTGCCGGTTTTAGTCCGGATGCTAGTCGCTGGCTTTATTGGTCTGGTCAGCGGCTGGCGCTTACCGCCTGCTGTTTCATCCCTAACTCCGGGGCGGTTCAAGAGGAAACGGTGCTGCCCTTATCCCGGGCGGCACCGTTTTTTTTGGCGTCAGGTACATTGCGTCAGTTAACCGGGGTGACTTGCGTACAAAAACACCCCTGCCCTTTACATATTCGGGAAATAATCCTCGCAGATACCTTCACGATACACATCCGCCGTACAGCAATGCAAACCGCCGCCAAAGGCATAGGCATCGCGCAGCTCAACCGGCACCACTTCCATGCCCAGTTTGTCCATTTGCTCCATCTGATAGACCTCAGACGCCTCAACACAGACGGTTTTTGGGTCCAAAACCAGCACGTTCATACTCAGCCATGTCGATGAATAACACAGCGCTGGTGGCGCGTTATGCGCAGGCTGTGCTGCGTCCACAATCTCCCAGCCGTTGTCATTGAACATCTTACGCTGATCATCAGGCAAACGCCGCTGCGGGTTGTTCAGGATCAAACCGGGGCGCAGCGGTGTAAACGTAGCATCAATGTGAATGGGGTACGGATCACCGGGGAAATTCACCGTATGCACGCGGTGCTCCGGATAGTGACGGCGCAACCATTCGATACCCTTAAGGTTGGTGGTGAACCCGTGTTGCACCACCAGATCACGGCCAAAACGCAGCACATCAGCGGCGTCAAACAATGGTTCCTTTTCGGTGGTGACAAAGAATTTTTCAGCGGCCCATTTCAGGCGTTTTTCCACGCCGATTTTATCGGACAGGTAATCGGGATGGTAATCCTCATCCGTCAGGCGCGGTTTGGGCGCGCTTTCATGGCGGAAATTGGGGTCTTCTTCCCAATATTGCTCCAGCAAGGGGCGGTAATTGAGATATTCAAACCAGCGGCACCGGTATGACATTGTCGCCTCGAGGATTTCCGATCCGACCGTCAGCAGCACATCGCGCGGCGGCATACAGCCGAACTGGCTATCGGTGTGAAAATCAGGTGTGGTGGCAGGTACAGAATGGTCCATAGACGTGGGTCGATCCACGCGCACACCACGTTTTTCCAGCATGGCGGCGAAATTGTCCAAAAGCTCATTCGCACGATCAATGGTTTCCTGCGGGCGCCGTCCCCATTGGCCGCGCATATCGCTGTCCTCGGGCACTTTGGCATCCAGTGCGGGTTCTTCGGGAGGGATATGGCAATCATCGGCACGCCCCACGATGACATGCTTCAGCGGATCCCATTCATTCCAGCTGTTTACGACGGTTTTTTGCATGATGTATCTCCCTTGGCCATCGTGCCCCGGACTTGATCCGGGGCCTGCCCATCCAGCGAGGTTCCGGATCAAGTCCGGGACGGGGGGCGTCTCAACAAAAAAAGGGCACCAAAAAGGTGCCCTATTTCGTGATATGTCAGGCTTAGCCGCCTGCTGCGGTCTTGGCGACCTCGGCTGCGAAGTCTTCTTCTTTCTTTTCAATCCCTTCGCCCACTTCCATACGGACGTAGCCAGTGATTTCAGCGCCGGCTTCCTTGGCGGCGGCACCAACACTCAGGTCAGGGTTGATTACGAAAGACTGGTTCACCAAAGTGATTTCGGCCATGTATTTCTTCATACGGCCAACGATCATCTTTTCGATCACCTGTTCGGGCTTGCCCGACTCACGAGCGATGTCGATCTGAACCTGCTTTTCTTTTTCGACAACAGAGGCGTCCAAAGACGCTTCATCCAAAGCCGCAGGATTGGTGGCGGCAATGTGCATTGCAACCTGTTTGCCAAACGCCTCATCGCCGCCTTTCAGGGCGACAAGAACGCCGATCTTGCCCATGCCGACAGCGGCGGCGTTGTGCACATAGGCCACAACGATATCGCCTTCCAGCGCAGCCATGCGGCGCAGCGACATGTTTTCACCAATGGTGGCAACTTTTGCGGTGATCGTGTCGGCAACTGATTTGCCACCCATATCGGCAGCGGCCAGCGCTTCGGTATCAGCGGCGCCCATGGCAGCATCGGCCACACCGGCAACCATGGCCTGAAACTCAGCATTCTTGGCAACAAAATCGGTTTCCGAGTTCACTTCGACAGCCACACCGCGACCGCCCTCTACCTTGACGGCCACGAGGCCCTCAGCAGCGGTACGGCCAGATTTCTTGGCGGCTTTCGCCAGGCCTTTGGTGCGCAACCAGTCAACAGCGGCATCCATGTCGCCGTCGTTTTCGGTCAGCGCTTTTTTCGCATCCATCATGCCTGCGCCTGTGGAGTCGCGCAGTTCTTTCACCATTGCAGCAGTGATTGCCATCTTGGGTCTCCTCAAATCAAATGTGGGACGGGGCGCGAAAACAAGTGTCGCGCCCCTTAACTGTCAGACCGAAACCGGCTTAGCTTGCAGCAGGGGTTTCTTCGGCTTTGGCTTCAGCTTCGGCAGGTGCTTCGGCGGTGGCGGGGGCTTCTTCAGCAACCACCTCTTCAACCGGCGCTTCTTCCATTGCACCCAGATCAACACCGGCAGCGCCCATTTGGGCGGTCATGCCGTCCAGTGCTGCGCGAGCCGCCAGATCACAATAAAGCGTGATAGCACGCGCCGCGTCATCATTGCCCGGAATGATGTAATCTACGTTCTCAGGTGGGCAGTTGGTGTCAACCACGGCCACAACCGGGATACCCAGTTTGTTGGCTTCGGCCACGGCCAGCGCCTCTTTGCGCACGTCGATGACGAACAGCAGATCAGGCACTCCACCCAATTCGCGGATACCACCAAGTGAAGCTTGCAGTTTGGTCTGGTCACGTTCCATGCCCAGACGCTCTTTCTTGGTCAGGCCTTCGGCGCCGGTTTCCATCGCCTCATCAATGTCTTTCAGACGTTTGATAGATTTGGATACGGTCTGCCAGTTGGTCAGCGTGCCACCCAGCCAGCGGTGGTTCATGTAGTATTGTGCCGACTTTTCAGCCGCTTCAGCGATCGGGTCGGCGGCCTGACGTTTGGTGCCGACAAACAGCACCCGTCCGCCTTTGGCAGTGGTGTCGCGGATCGCGTTCAAAGCTGCGTCCAGCATGGGCACAGTTTGTGTCAGATCGAGAATGTGAATGCCATTGCGCGAGCCATAGATGAACTCGCCCATACGGGGGTTCCAGCGTTGCGTTTGGTGGCCAAAGTGTACGCCTGCTTCAAGCAGTTGGCGCATGGTGAACTCAGGAAGAGCCATGTCCGTTTCCTTTCCGGTTTGTGCCTCGGTACGGGGTGAGAAGCGGATGCTTCAACCGGTGGACTGTCGGGGATGTCTCCCCCAAGCGGCCCGCCCATACCTGCGAAGTTAGTGGCGCGCATATAGCCGGGGTTTTGGCGGGGCGCAAGCCTTTGTTTGTCAGAACAAGGGCGTGATCACATCAACAAGGCGTTCCGGCGATCCCAACCCGCAATATACCGCCACAACAATAGTGCCACTGATCTGTTTGGGCCGATCCCGGCT
>DFBW01000117.1 GCA_002366775.1 Roseovarius sp. UBA3070
GCCCTGATCGCGGCCCGCGAGTTTTCGGGGCGGGCAGCCGCCACATCATGCAGCCCCCGGTGCGCGATGGGCTGGCGAAAGAAATCAGCTGGCAGGGTGGTCATTTGATCTGAAATACACCGTCTATTTCCACAGCCACGCCAAAGGGCAATGATGGGGCCGATACAGCCGCGCGAGCATGTTTGCCGACATCCCCCAAGACGTCACCGATGAAATTGGAGGCCCCGTTGATCACAGCGGGTTGTTCGGTGAAATCAGGGGTAGAGTTGACGAAACCCGTCAGTTTGACAACCCGCACCAAACGATCCAGATCACCACCACAGGCGGCTTTAACCTGTGCCAGCAAGGCAATTGCGCAAACCTTAGCAGCATCAGCACCGGCGGCAGTATCCATATCTGCGCCCAGTTTACCGGTCAGCAATGTGTCACCATCCTTGGCGATCTGGCCGGACACATAGACCATGTCGCCGACCTGCACATAAGGCACATAATTGGCAGCCGGTGCCGGTGCTTCGGGCAACGTTACCCCCATGTCAGCCAAGCGTGTTTCAAACTTTCCCATCGGGGTTCCTCACGTTTTGCAATTGAAGCGACGCTAGCGGGTGCAGGACCCGAAGGAAATGACAAAATCAAACTGCCCAGACGGCGCGCGCCGGTGACCAGATTTTTCGCACGAAAAACCATGGGTTAAGAAAATTCATGCGCATTTTCTTGGGCCGCTCAGGGGTTAATCCCGCAGGGCCTTGGCAAAATAATCCGCGAAAGGTTTCAGCAGATAAGCGATAGGCGTGCGATCCTGAGTGCGGATGAACGCCTCAACCGGCATGCCTGGAATCAGGGTGGTGCCTTCGGGCAAACGGGCTTGTTCACCTTCGCTCAGCACGATCTCGGCCCGGTAATAGCTTTGCTGCGTGTTTTCATCAGTGAAACTATCTGCCGAAATCTGCACCACTTGCCCGGTCAACTCAGGTGTTTCGCGCTGGTCGAGCGCTGAAAAGCGCAGGGTCACATCCTGGCCAAGGAATATCTTGTCGATGTGAATCGGTTCAATCTGAGCATTGATGATCAAGGGGCGGTCTTGAGGGACCACAAACAACACCGGTTCCGCCGGGCGTACCACAGACTTGATGCCAAAAACGCGCAGGCCATAAACCACGCCGCTGACCGGAGCGGTGATCTCAAGTCGGGCTTTGCGTTCGATCAGAGCATTGCGTTCTTCGCGCAATTCCAGCTCGCGGTATTGCAGATCACGCAGTGTGGTGATCGCTTCTTCGCGGCGCCGGGTGGCGAGTTTGAGGATTTCCACGTCAATTTCCGTGATCCGCCCCGCCGCCTGCGCCTTTTGTGATGTCAGCTCGCCTGCTTGGCCGCTCAGCCGCGCATCCTCGCGTTGCAGGGCCAAAACACGGGCGGCCTGGGCCAACCCGCGATCCAAAAGGGATTGCTGATCGGCCAGTTCTTTGGTGATCAGTTCCAATTGGCGCACCAGTGACACTTGCTGTGCTTCGATCCCGTTGATCTGGTCAGCGATCTGTCCACGGCGTTTTTGCAGTTGGTCAATCTCTTGTGCAATGGACTCGGCCCGCGCTTGCAGCAGGCGTTCTTGCCCAGCAATCAGATCAGCCGCATCAGGATTTTCAGCCGCCGCATCGGTGATAAGCCTGTCAAAGCTGATCTCCGACTCGCCGTCACGCTCAGCTTCAAGCCGACCCCGACGTGCAATCAGTTCATACAATTGGCTTTCGGTGATCGACAGCCGCGAGGCCAGTTCAGAATCGTCCAGCCGCAGCAAAACCTGCCCGGCCTCAACGATATCACCTTCACGCACGGACAGACCTGCCACAACGCCGCCATCGGGGTGTTGCACCACCTGACGGTTCTGATCCACCTCAATTCGCCCCCCGGCGATTATCGCGCCTGAGATTTTTGTGGCGGTAGACCACAGGCCAAATCCGCCCAACAATAGGGTTAACCCCAACAGGCCCACAATCATTGGTCCGCGTACGGGCCAGCCTTGTTCGCGTGCGCTCATTGCACACCTCCCGGACCATCAGATTTGGCAACTTCCGAATGATTGGATAACACCTCGCGCAGCACTTTTTCCTTGGGGCCAAAGGCGCGCACCTGACCGTTATCCAGCACCAATAGCAGGTCACATTCTTTGATTGCGGCCGGGCGATGCGCCATAATCAGGATGGATTTGCCGACAGATTTAAACCCTCGGATGGCTACATTCACGGCTTCTGACCCTTCGTTGTCGAGGTTTGAATTGGGCTCGTCCAGCACCAACAGAACCGGATCGCCATACATGGCGCGGGCCAGGCCAATACGCTGCATCTGCCCACCCGACAACCGCCCGCCATTTGCCGTGACGCGCGTGTCATAGCCCTCTGGCAGGGCCAGGATCATCTCATGCGCATCGGCGCGACGTGCGGCCAGAACAACTTGTTCATCGTCGGGTTCCTCTGCCAAACGGGCGATGTTCTGAGCAATCGTGCCGTCAAACAGCTGCACCCGCTGCGGCAGATATCCGATGTGCGCGCCCAGTACATGCGGCTCAAACTGGTCAAGGGCTGCGCCATCCAGCCGGATTTTGCCCCCCGCCGGAGCCCAAACGCCAGTCAGTGCACGCGCCAAGGTGGATTTTCCCGCACCGGATTGACCAATGACGCCCACGGCCTGCCCCGGTTGCAGCTTAAAGCTGACCATCTTCAGCGCCGCTTGGGTTTCCCCCGGCGGTGCAATGGTTAACTGCTGCACCTCCAGCAGGGCCTTGGGGCGGGGCAATTGCGTCTTAGCTTCCTCAGGCCGGACACGACCCAGCAAACCCGCAAGGTTTTTCCAACCACGCACCGTGCGCTGTACAACGGGCCATTGGCCGATGACCTGTTCAATCGGGGCCAAGGCACGGCCCAACAGGATTGAACCGGCGATCATGGCACCCGGTGTCAGCTCGTCTTGTAATACCAGATATGCGCCGACGCCCAGCATCGCCGATTGCAAGAACAGGCGGAACACTTTGGAGAGGGTCGTGAATGTGCCACCCAGATCAGCGGCCGACATTTGATCATCCAACGCCTTGTCACGCGCCACCTGCCAGCGGCGAAACGCGGCGTCCCCCATGCCCATGGCCTGCACCATTTCCGACTCAGCACGAATCTGGCTTAACATGCCCTCGGCATGGACCGCAGCAATGCTGGAACGTGCCACCGGGCGACGAGTGACCGTTTGATTGATCAATGTCACAAGTATCAGCAGCAATCCGCCGATCACCGCCAATGCGCCCAACCACGGATGAAACACCCAGATTGCGGCCAAAAAGAACGGCGTCCAGGGGATGTCAAAAATCGCCATCAACACCGGTGCGGCCATCAGCCGTTGTACCGCGTCCAGATCGCTAAGGCCGGTTGTTGCTGCCGGGTCCTGCACCTGTGAAGAGCGCCGTATCACCGCATCAAACACCCGCTTTTCCATAGTGGCCTGAAACCGCGCCCCAACCCGTGCCATGACGCGCCCACGGGCATAATCCAGCAGCCCCATCATGCCAAAAAGAAAGGCCACGAGCACCGAAAGCGCGATCAATGTCTCAACCGATCGGCTGCCCAAAACCCGGTCATAGACCTGCAACATGTACAGCGGACCGGTTAGCATCAACAGGTTCACAAAGAAGCTGAATATGGCCACAGACCAATAGAGCCTGCGGCTTTGGCGCCGCGCGGCGCGCAATTCGTCCAATCCGGCCTGATACTGTCGATTGTCCATCTTGTGGTCCTTATATCAGCCCGCACCGGTTCGCATCGGATTGACGCTTCATATGATTTGCGACATACCGCAAATGTCTCCATTCTGCCACAATCGTCAAGGGTCGTACCTGGATGATCTGGGCCTTATGCTGAGATGGTTTATGTACTTCGCTACATCTAAAATTGCGATTGAAACTGTGTCTGATTTGTTCTGTCAAAAAAACCTTACCAAACTGCGTCTTGTGTTGGCCCTGATCGGGGTGACAGCCCTGGTGGCGTGTGGCCCGCGCGCGGGCCATCCTGTGGGCGAGCCATTTGACCCGTTTGAGCAGGAAAATCGCAAGGTTCATGAATTCAATAAATCCGTTGACCGTGCTTTGGTACGTCCGGCAGGCAAGGGGTACAGCTCGGCTGTGCCGGATGATGTTGAAATCCTCGTGGGCCGGTTTTCGTTTAACCTGTCGATCCCGCAATCCGTGGTGAACAATGCCTTGCGTGGCAACATGAAAGGCGCGACCGAGGATTTGTACCGCTTTGTCGTCAACACTACGATTGGCATGGGCGGGTTGTTTGACCCCGCGAGCGAGCTGAATATGCCCGAACCGACCAATGCGGATTTCGGCATGACGTTACACGCATGGGGTGTCCCGCAAGGTGCCTATGTTGAATTGCCGCTTCTTGGCCCATCAACGGAACGCGATGCGGTGGGTAAATTTGTTGACCTTTTCACCAATCCGCTCAGCTATGTGCTGCCCTCGCCCGAGAAATACATCGGCACGGCGGCCTCTGTGTCATCGCGGTTAAGTGATCGTGGGCGGTTTGCGGACACATTCGATTCAATTCTATATGAAAGTGCCGACAGCTATGCACAGGCCCGTTCACTCTGGCTGCAAAAGCGCAAGTTTGAACTGGAAGGATCAGGGGGTGATGCCTACCTTGATCCATATGACAGCCCCTACGAGGACCCGTATGATGAGTAATTTTTCCCGCCGCAGCTTTTTGTCGGCCAGTGCCCTGACCTCAGTTGCCACTTTGCTGCCTACCGGCGTATTGGCCCTGAATGACGTTCAGGCCAAAACATTGGTTGATAAAGTGGTCACCGATATCAACCGCGTAATCGGATCGGGCAAATCACTGTCTGGCATGATCTCGGACTTTGAAAAGATTTTCCGCAAATATGCAGATGTGAACGTTATTGCCAGCTCGACCCTGGGGGCAGACAGCAGGCGGCTGAGCTCGGGCCAGAAGAAGGCCTATGTGCTGGCGTTCCGCGGCTATATCGCGCGCAAGTACGGCAAGCGGTTCAAGGAATTTGAAGGCGGGCGGATCGAAGTCAAAGGCGCACGCAAGGTCAAATCCTGGCACGAAGTGAAATCCACCGCCTATCTGAAAGGTGAATCACCCTTTGAAGTGCTGTTTTTGGTATCGGATCGTTCCGGCAAGGACCTGTTCTTTGACATGGTGATTGAGGGCGTTAGCCTGCGTCTGAGCGAGCGCACCGAGATCGGCTCCATGCTGGACCGGCGCAATGGCGATATCAACGCGCTGATCGCGGATCTGAAAAAGGCGGGGTAAGGCCCGGCTTGCGCATCTGAAGCCTCAGTTTTTGTGGTGAAGGCCTGCGCGTGACGCAGGCGTTCCTAACGATCGACGCCACCAGTATTGTCATTTGGCGTGATCTCGCCCGACCGCAGTAAATCTCTGAATATGCCGTCAATCGCCGATTCCGGTTCGAGCTGGCGCTGGGGCACTGGCTCGGGCTGTTGTTCGTTCAACCCGCCAGAGCGGCGCGACATCGGCAGTGGCTTTGCGGGCAGACCTGCGTGCACGCGGATCATGGTCTCGTGCCAGATTTCAGCGGGCAATCCGCCGCCTGTTACCCCTTTCAGGGGCTTGTTGTCATCGTTCCCCATCCAGACACCGGCCACATAATCCGCCGTGAACCCCAGGAACCACGCATCGCGCGCGGCCTGAGTGGTGCCGGTTTTGCCCGCCGCCTGCCTGTCGAGCAGTTTTGCGCGTTTACCGGTGCCATTGTCGATCACCTGGTTCATCATATAAATCAGCTCTTGCGCGGCATCACGTTGGATCACCCGTTCGCCGATGCCACCACCAGTGCCCATCAATGGCTCGTCATCCCCCAAAAGGCGCAGCTCAACCAGCCCATAAGGCGTCACGGACGACCCGCCATTCAAAATGCCCGCATAAGCCCCCGACATTTCGATAAATGTGCTTTCAGATGCGCCCAGCGCCAAAGCAGGCCCTGCCGCCAGATCGCTTTCAATGCCAAACTCGCT
>DFBW01000263.1:0-2232 GCA_002366775.1 Roseovarius sp. UBA3070
TGGCGCAGGCCAATCACGCTGTTGTTCCTGATGGCGATGGCCTCGCCGGTCGCGCTATTCACCTGGTTGGCGCTGTTGAACAACTTTGTGATCGAGGTGGCCAATTTTGATGGCTCAGATATTGGCTGGTTGCACACAGTGCGTGAAATCCCCGGGTTTCTGGCTGTGGGCGTCATCGCCATCATCATATTTGTGCGTGAACAGGTGCTGGGGCTTGTGGCCCTGATCATGTTGGGCGCAGCCACTGCTGTCACGTCATGGTTCCCCTCGATGGGCGGTATCCTGACGATCACCATGCTCAGCTCGATCGGGTATCACTATTACGAGACAGTCAACCAATCCCTGCAATTGCAATGGATCGACAAGGCACGTGCACCACAAACCCTTGGCTGGCTGATCGCCGCCGGGTCCGCCGCCACATTGATCTCCTATTTGCTGATCGTGTTGACGTGGGAGACGCTGGGGCTGACCTATAACACGGTCTATTTGCTGTCTGGCGGTTTCACTGCGCTGGTTGCGCTGTTTTGCCTGTTTGCCTTTCCGCAGTTCGAGTCGCCCAATCCGCAAATCAAGAAGATGATCCTGCGCCGCCGGTATTGGCTCTATTATGCGCTGCAATTCATGGCCGGCGCCCGCCGCCAGATTTTCATGGTTTTCGCAGGCTTCATGATGGTCGAAAAATTTGGATTTGAGGTGCATGAGGTCACAGCCCTCTATCTGATCAACCTTGTGGCCAATATGATCTTTGCGCCGCTGATGGGGCGCGCTGTGTTCCGCTTTGGCGAACGCAACACGCTGGTGTTTGAATATATCGGGCTGGTGGTCGTGTTCCTGGCCTATGGTGGCATCTATTACTTTGGCTGGGGCGTGATATTGGCGGCAACGCTTTATGTTGTCGATCACTTGTTCTTTGCTATGGCGCTGGCGCTGAAAACCTATTTTCAGAAGATCGCAGATCCAGGGGATATCGCCCCCACCGCCGCCGTGGCCTTTACCATCAACCATATTGCAGCAGTGCTTTTACCGGCGCTGCTGGGGTATCTGTGGCTGGTCTCGCCGGGGGCAGTGTTCTTGCTGGCCGCAGGCATGGCGGCCACATCACTGGGGCTGGCCTTGCTGATCCCGCGCCACCCTGAGCCGGGCAATGAAACACGGTTCTGCCGCTTCACCCCCGTCCCCGCAAAATAAAGGAGAGGCCCATGCCGACCTTCACCGCACTCACGACCCTTCTTGGCAAGGATGCCGCCGAAGCCCTTGGGGCAGGCATGGAAACGCTGACACCTGAACCCACCGGCGTGGGTGTGTTTGAAATGGAAGATGGCTCGGGCCTGTGGGAAGTGGGCGGCTATTTCGAAGCCACCCCCGATGACGCCGGGCTGGCCTTGCTGAGCACAATCCACGGCGCCAAACCATTTGTGGTGTCCGAATTGCCCGAAACCGATTGGGTAGCACATGTCAAACGAGAGCTGACGCCAGTCGAGGCCGGGCGGTTCTTTGTCTATGGCAGCCACGACGCTGATAAACTGCCCGCAGAGGCCGAGCCGCTGCTGATTGAGGCCTCCATGGCCTTTGGCACCGGTCATCACGGCACCACGCTGGGGTGTCTGCGTGCATTGGACCGGATGCTGGATCAGGGGTTTGAGGCGAAAACCGTGCTTGACCTTGGGTGCGGCACCGCGGTTCTGGCGATGGCCGCAGCACGGGTCTGGCCCGCCAAGATCCTGGCCAGTGACATTGACGAAGTCGCGGTTCAGGTGGCCCAGGTAAATGCGGCAGCAAATGGGCTGGCCGATCGTTTGCACTGTATTGAGGCCTCGGGCTTTGATCATCCGGCCCTCTCGGATGCCGCCCCGTATGACTTAATCTTCGCAAACATCCTAAAAGGCCCCCTTATTGCCATGGTTGATGACGTGACGTCACACTTGGCGGCAGATGGCAGACTGATTCTATCCGGTATTTTGAACGAACAGGCAGACGAGGTTGTGGCCCATTATACACAAGCTGGAAACAGTCTGGCGGAACGCGATATGATTGGTGACTGGACCACACTGAGTTTTCAGAAAATTGGCTGAAAATTTGTTGAAAACCAGCGAAATTGAGGCAGCTGCCCCATTGTTGCCACATTTCATTTCTAGTTTAAATCTCAACGCGGTGGGGGCCGGGTTGAAAAGGAACGCTGTCATGGCAAATGCTGTTAGGGGCTTTGAAAGCCGCCTGAAAATGATCAGCAAA
>DFBW01000263.1:2300-3940 GCA_002366775.1 Roseovarius sp. UBA3070
TCAAGGCTCAGTCGTTGAACAATCCGGTGCTTGGATCATGCAGCCCGATCCTGTTTCACAGGCTATCGCGCAGCAGGTTCGTCCCTTTATAAAGTAACGATCAAGATCTCCAGGATTGCAAAAAGCCCTGCATCAGATTGCTGATGCAGGGCTTTTCTTCGGCAGCAGCCCAAATCCGGGGGAGCAGATCAGGCGTGCCGTTGTTTTTGCAGTAACATCCGGTGATTAAAACGTATCGCCTTTAACCTAAGGCAGGTTTTATGCGAAACGCTTTAGATCGAACGGGCCACATCGTCGATGTCGCCGCGGCACAGGCCGATGTCTTCCAGCTCACGGTCCGACAGGCGAGCCAAAGCGGCGCGGGTTGCCCGCTCTGCATTCCATGCGGCGAATGCGGCAAAGATGCCGCCAAAGGCCGATCTAAAAATGCCAGCCGGTGCAACGGGGCTGCGGGTGATGTCGATGACTGCCATTTCACTATTCCTTCTATTGGTGCGTGGGTGCACGTGAATTCGTCATGAGCGGCAGATAGGAGTACTGTGGAATTCTGACAACTGGCAGTATTTGCATAGCCCCTTTGCAGTGCCTGCATATGTGGGGAATATCCATGTAAAACTATGATATATTTAGATAAAAGAGGGAATACCAGGGCGACGATTACCCTTAATAATGTGAGGCTATCCCTACCCGACCCGTCTATGGCAAGGGTCAGGCCGCTGCATTCTTCTTGGCCTTTGTTCATGTTTCGTGCTAGGCGTTGAAAAAAGACAAACAGAGCAGGGGCAGGAAAATGCGGGTGATCGGAATAGACCCCGGTTTGCGAAACCTCGGATGGGGCGTGCTGGAGGTCTCGGGCAACCGCTTGGCCCATGTGGCCAATGGGGTGTGTAAATCGGGCGCGGGCGATCTGGCCGACAGGTTGTTGTCCCTGCATATCCAGCTGAGTGACGTGCTCACTCGCTTTGCCCCTGACACCGCAGCCGTTGAACAGACTTTCGTCAACAAAGACGGCGTGGCGACGCTAAAGCTGTGCCAGGCCCGCGGTATCGCCATGCTGGTGCCCGCACAATTTGGTTTGCCCGTGGGCGAATATGCCCCCAACAAAGTGAAAAAGACTGTGGTTGGTGTGGGACATGCAGACAAGACCCAGATCGCCCATATGGTGAAAGTGCAACTGCCCGGTGTGGTGCTGAATGGCCCTGATGCGGCTGATGCTCTGGCAATCGCCATCTGTCATGCGCATCATGCCCGCTCGGCGCAGGTTATGGCCGCCCAACGGGTGCGCGCATGATTGGCCGTATTGCCGGGCGGATTGATTATCGCGCCGCAGATCATGTGTTGATCGACGTGCGAGGAGTGGGCTATTTGGTCTATTGTTCAGAACGCACCATGGCGGCACTGCCATCTGTTGGCGAACACACCGCGCTATATACGGATTTGCTGGTGCGCGAAGACAATTTGCAACTCTTCGGCTTCACCTCACTTGTGGAAAAGGAATGGCACCGCCTGCTGATGTCAATCAACGGCATCGGCGCCAAGGCATCTCTCGCCATTCTGGGCACATTGGGCCACGAAGGAGTTGGCCGGGCAATTGCGCTGGGCGATTGGAACGCTGTGAAGGCAGCCAAGGGCATCGGCCC
>DFBW01000269.1:0-2319 GCA_002366775.1 Roseovarius sp. UBA3070
GCTGAAAGGCGCGCAATCAGCAGGGCGGATGTGGAAACACTCCACCCTGCGTGACATCGAGGGGTTGGTCAGCCGCGATTTCATCCAACAGGCGTTTAGCGTGACGTTGGTGCGCAATCCGTTTGACCGGCTGGTCAGCTATTACCATTGGCTGCGTGATCAGAGTTTTGATCACCCGGCCGTGCATCTGGCGCAAGAGGTGACGTTTGATGCCTTTTTGCGCGCTGAGCAGACCCAGAATGCGCTGCGGCTCAATCCGTATGAAAGTTACATGCACTTGGCGGGTGGCGGCCGTGGCGCGCCACATTTCATCCGGCTGGAGCATTTTGAGCAAGACGCGAGGCCCTTGTGGCAACATTTGGGTTTTGCTGTGAAGCTGCCGCATAAAAACGCCTCAAACCGCTCAGATGACTATCGCAGCTACTATAATGCTGAGTCGCGCGCCTTGGTCGAATCAATCTGCGCCGCAGACATTGCGCGTTTCAACTACAGCTTTTTAGGATAATTCCGGTTCAATCCGTCAACAATCCAAGAGTATGGGAATCGATTGGCTATATTCCGGCAACAATGCCCCAATTCGGCCCTGATCCGGTCGCATGGGCGACCAAGGAATCACCTCATAATTAACCATAACGTTTGGAAATTGATCTTCTGCCGATCACACACCAAATCAAATTGCTGCAACGACACCCGGTCTGGGGCCGAACGTCACTTGAGGATAGAAAAAATGTTTGGATGGAAATCTGCAAATGGCTGGGGGGCCAAGCGAATGTCCGAAACAACCGGGGCCTATGATGGCGGCGCTGTTGGCGCACGCTCGGGCCTGAAATCCGGAACACGCGTGGCCACTGCGATTGGCTGGCGCTCCGTTGAGGCACTGGCCGAGGGTGATCTGGTTCTGACATTTGACGCAGGCTTGCAACGTATTACCAAAGTAACACGTCAGCTTATTTGGTCGGGTCGCAGTGCCTGCCCAAAACGGCTCTGGCCTCTCAATGTGCCTGCGGGCGCTTTGGGCAACCGCAAAGCACTAACCATTCTACCCGATCAATATGTGATGATCGAAAGCGATGTTGGCGAAGATCTTTTTGGAGATCCGTTTTCCCTGATATCGGCGCGTGCTCTTGATGGGGTTAACGGCATCACTGTTGCACCGCTCGAGCACGAGCTGGAGGCCGTTATTCTGCACTTTGAAAGTGATCAGGTGGTATTTGCTGAAAGTGGCGTGCTGTATTACTGCCCCTCGGCGTGTGGTTTGTTAGATCAGGCCATGAACGAGCGCGTGGGCCCACCCTATACCGCGCTGACCGCAGAAGATGCGGACGTGCTGGTGATGTGCATTGAAAGTGAGCAAGGCATGCAACAGGTTTGGGCTGGCTCCAATGCCTGTGCCCCCGGTTATGCCGCGGCCTGAGAGCGAAATCCAGCGTAGCGTATCTGTCGCAGTGACAGGTGATTTGAGAGAGTTCGCCTGACGCTTTGATACGCGACCGCTGAATGGACACGCGTGCTTCTCTCGAAGCGCGCGTGTTGTTCTTTGGGGGCCGGCCCAAGCGCCGTGCAATTTGCCAAAGTTGAAGCGCAGGGTGCACGATGATGGCACACCCTGCTTTATTGCATCAGGCCGCTTCGGCCTGATCGGCAAACCGGGCATAGAAGCTCTGGTTCTTCTCGGCCATCTCGCGCAGCAGTGCAGGGGTGGCAAAGCGTGCGCCAAACTGTTCGCTCAGTTGATCGCAACGTTCTGCGGCATAAGGCGTGCCGATAATATCGAGCCATGAGAACGGACCACCGGACCAAGGCGCAAAGCCCCAAGCCAGGATCGCCCCTACATCCCCTTCGCGGATGTCCTCCAGCACGTTTTCTTCCAACGCGCGCACGGCCTCCAGCACCTGAGCAAACATCAGGCGATGTTGCACGTCAATGAGATCGGGTTGTTCATCGGCTTGGGGGTATTTGGCGGCGATGCCATCCCAATAGCCCAGGCGTTTGCCCTTCTCATCATAGTCAAAGAAACCTGCATTGGATTTGCGGCCCAGTCGGCCCTCACCTTCCATCCAGAAAATCACCTCGTCCACGGCGGCATCGGGGTATTCATCGCCCATCGCGGCCTTGGTGGCGCGGGCGATCTTTGCCCCCAGATCAATCGAGGTTTCATCAACCAGTTGCAGCGGCCCGACGGGGAATCCAAGCTGGCGCGCGGCGTTGTCAATCAGCGCCGGTGCGACCCCTTCGGCGACCATGCGCAGGCCTTCGTTGATATAGGGGATGATGCAGCGGTTGCAGTAAAAGAAGCGCGCATCATTGACCACGATCGGC
>DFBW01000269.1:2402-5059 GCA_002366775.1 Roseovarius sp. UBA3070
GTGATCGGCAAGGTGGAGGTGTTGGTGGCAAAGATGCAATCATCCCCCACATGTGCCAGCACGTTTTTGGTCACTTCGGCCTTTACGGCTGGGTCTTCAAACACCGCCTCGATGATCAGATCACACCCCGCCAACGCAGCGTAATCCGTGGTGGCGGTGATCAAATCCAGCGCCTTGGCTTTCTTTTCTTCGCTCGCCTTGCCGCGTTTGATACCCTTGTCCATGTAGTCGGCGGTATAGGCTTTGCCCTTGTCGGCGGCCTCTTGCTTTTGGTCGATCAGGACCACTTGCATCCCGGCCATGGCCGATACCAGCGTGATGCCGGCCCCCATCATGCCAGCGCCCATCACACCAACCTTTTTGACCTTCTGGTCAGGCACGTCGGGGCGGTTGGCCCCTTTTTCCAGTGCTTCCTTGTTGATGAACAAGCTGCGGATCATCGCCGAGGACGAGGGGTTCATCAATACATTGGTGAACCAACGCGCCTCGATTTTCAGGGCCGTGTCAAAGGGCACCAGCGCCCCCTCATAGACCGCCGACAGCAGTGCCTTGGCCGCCGGAAACGCGCCTTGGGTCTTGCCGTTGACCATGGCCGAAGCGCCAACAAAGTTCATGAAACCAGCGGGGTGATAGGGGGCACCGCCGGGCAGTTTATAGCCCTTTTCATCCCATGGTTTCACAATCTTCGGCTCTGACAGAACCCAGGCTTTGGCAGCGCTCAGCAGCTCATCGGCAGGTACGACTTCATCAATCAACCCGCCTTGTTTGGCTTTTTGTGGATTGCTCAGCTTGCCTTCCAGCAGGAACGGAGCAGCCGCAATCGCACCCAGTTTGCGCACAAGGCGTGTGGTGCCCCCCATGCCGGGGAAGATGCCCAGCATGATTTCGGGCAGGCCGATCTTGGCCTTGGGGTTGTCGGCCGCAAAGATGCGGTGGCAGGCCAGCGGGATTTCCAGACCAATGCCAAGGGCTGTGCCGGGCAGGGCGGCCGCGATCGGCTTGCCGCCTTTGTTCTTGTCGTCCATGCCGCCACGTTCGATGCGGCGCAGCACGTCGTGGGTGGCCATCAGACCATTCATCAGGCCAAGTGCCGGGTTGTCGCCGGCGCTTTCCTTCATCTGGGCGATCACATTCAGATCCATGCCGCCTGCAAATGTGCCCTCCTTACCCGAGGTGATGACAATGCCTTTGACAGCGTCATCCGCCAGCGCCTGATCCACAAGGGCGATCATATCGACATAGCCCTGCTGGTTCATCACGTTCATGGATTTGCCGATGGTGTCCCATGTGATCACGGCCACGCCGTCGGCATCGGTTTTCATTGTAAAGTCAGTCATTTATGTGTCTCCCTTTTGGGGTTCTTGATAAGGGCTGCCGTCATGGGTGGTGAATGTGGCGGTGCCGTCTTTTATGGCGATCTTCAGGTCATTGTCCGGGTAGGTTGCGCATTCGGTTTTCTGGCGGGACCCGACGACAAGGAAACGTGCCTCGTCGTTTGTTTGGTTCACAAAGTGATGGCCATTGGCGCGCCCTGCCGGAAATGCCGCGCAATCGCCGGGATGCATGGGCGTTTCGCCATCATCGTCGATCAGAGTGCAGATGCCAGTGGTCACCATCACAAATTCGTCTTCGTTTTGGTGCCAGTGACGCAATGAAGATTTTGCGCCGGGTTGCAGGATCACCAGATTGGCCCCAAATTGGTTCAGCCCACCGGCATCCCCCAGCCGCAGCGAGGAGCGTCCCGTCATTTCTGCGGCATAAGGCTCAGGGTAGATCGAGCCGGTTTTGACGGGTACGTTTGTGGGGTCAATTTTGCTCATGTGGGGCGTCCTTTACCTATGGGATCGGGCGGGTGGCGGGGGGCTGTGCCGTCGCCGATGGGGGGGGTAAAGCGGCATATCCTACACGCGCTCAATGATGGTGGCGGCCCCCATGCCGGAGGCGATGCATAGTGTGGCAAGGCCGACCTCTTTGTCGGTGCGCTCCAACTCGTCCAGCAGCGTGCCGATGATGATGGCACCGGTGGCACCCAGCGGATGGCCCATGGCGATGGAGCCGCCGTTGACGTTGACCAGCTCAGGATCCACATCAAACGCCTGTTGGAAACGCAGCACGACGGATGCAAAGGCCTCGTTTACCTCAAAGAGGTCGATGTCTTTGATATCCATGCCTGAATCCGCCAGAATTTTCTGCGTGGCAGGCACCGGGCCAGTCAGCATGATGGTGGGGTCAGTGCCAATTTTACAGGTCTGGCGGATGCGTGCACGGGGTTTTAGCCCGTATTTTTTGCCAAATTCCTTGTTGCCAATCAGCACACCAGCCGAGCCATCAACGATGCCCGAGGAATTACCGGCGTGATGGATGTGGTTGATCTTCTCTAGGTGCGGGTATTTCAGCTTGGCCACTGCATCAAAGCCCGGCATCACTTCACCCATGGCCTGGAAGGCGGGGTTGAGACCACCAAGGGATTGCATGTCAGTGCCCGGGCGCATGTATTCGTCGCGGTCCAGAATAGTCAGGCCATTTTGATCTCTGACGGTGATGATGGACTTTTCAAACCGGTTGTCATCCCATGCGGCCTTGGCGCGCTGTTGGCTGGCCATGGCAAGCTGGTCGGCCTCATCGCGGCTGAAACCATACTCGGTGGCAATGATATC
>DFBW01000130.1 GCA_002366775.1 Roseovarius sp. UBA3070
CGGCGCTTGGACTTGAAAACGCATAGTTGCGCGTGAAACGAGTGTGCTTGCCGAAGGTCTCCAATACTCCATTTGATCTAAGTTCGTTGTATAGTTTGTGATAACTGGTTTTGTATGCTAAATCTCCGACCCATGTTCCACGTGCTATTGACCCTACCTGTACGATCATTTCACCACCCGTCAGGAGTGCCGTCGCATTGACGCCCGCGCGTGGGGTAGACAGTACAAATTCAATGGCCTCGGTTCTCGCCTCTAACTCGCCCGAAGCAGATCGCGTATTGTCGATAAACATATCCACACGAATTGCGGGCAACACCATTCTCAGCGTCTCCAGAAAGGACTCCATGTTGGCGAAGTCAGCCTCAGATAAACTGCTGCGTGGAGGAACGTTGCTGTTTTCCAAATTGGTCGCTTTGATACCGTCAGCGATTTCCACCAAGCGAGATTCGAGATATTTCACATGAGCTTTGTGTAGGTTGTTGGCAGCAGAAGTGATCAACACCGCCGTATCCCACCAGTCCTTTTGGGCGGCATGGCTCTTTAGCCGCAAAGACAAGTCCTCTGCTTCGCCAATATATGCAAGAGGCTGACCATCTTTTTCACCCTGCAAGATATATACCCCGGTGTATCCGGCTTGTTTTCTTGCGAGTGCGTCTTTTAGTTGAATGCGAGGAAGACGAAGGACATGGCCGGTCCAGTTGAACACTTCTGCGGTGAGCATCCCGTCTGGTCGCCCGTCAATAAAAAACAATTCGAGTGATCGCCCTTTAGTACTCACGTTGCTTCATACCGCCCGGATTTGCCGCCGTCCTTCAGGATCACGCGGATGCCGCCGATTTCCATGGCCTTATCCACTGCTTTGACCATGTCATAGACGGTCAGGGCGGCGGTTGAGACGGCGGTGAGGGCTTCCATCTCGACGCCGGTCTGGCCGGTGGTTTTCACCGTGGCTTCGATGCGCACGCCGGGCAGGGTGGCGTCGGTGGTGAGTTCAACCGCGACTTTGGTGATGGGCAGGGGGTGGCACAGCGGGATCAGCTCGGGGGTTTTCTTGGCACCCATGATGCCGGCCAGCCGCGCGACCGATAAAACATCGCCCTTCTTGGCGCGACCTTCGCTAATCATATCAAAGGTTTCAGAGGCCATCTTGATGTGACCCTGTGCGATTGCCACGCGTGAGGTGACGGCCTTGCCCGAAACATCGACCATATGGGCATCACCCTTGCCGTCAAAATGAGTGAGGCCAGCCATTCACATGCCCCCTGGCGCTTGTGGTGCGGCCAGAATGGCGCGGGTGGCTGCTGTCACATCATCAGCACGCATCAGGGTTTCACCGATCAGAAAACTGCGCGCGCCGTAGCGGGCCATATCGGCCAGATCGTCAGCGGTGGCCAGCCCGCTTTCGCAAACGATCATGCGGTCAACGGGCACTTGTTTGGCTAGGGTTCGCGTGGTGTCGAGCGTGGTTTCAAAGGTGTTGAGGTTGCGGTTGTTGATCCCGATCATGTGGGATTTCAGGCGTGCGGCGCGGTCCAGTTCTGCACTGTCGTGCACCTCAAGCAAGGCATCCATGCCCCAGCCCATTGCGGCGTCTTCCAGTTCAGCCGCCTGGGCGTCACTAACCGAGGCCATGATGATCAGAATGCAATCCGCGCCCAATGCGCGGGCCTCGGCCACCTGATAGGGATCATACATGAAATCCTTGCGCAGAACGGGCAGATCACAGGCGTTACGGGCGTCGACCAAAAACTGTTTGTCCCCCTGAAAGCTGGGTGTATCGGTCAGAACGCTCAGGCAAGCGGCCCCGCCGGCGGCATAGGCCTGGGCCAGGGCGGCAGGATCAAAATCCTCGCGGATCAGGCCCTTGGATGGGCTGGCTTTCTTGATTTCGGCAATCAGACCAAAGCCTTGCTTGCTGGCGTGCAGCAGGGCATCGGCAAAGGGGCGCACTTTGGGCGCATTGCGCGCAGCGGTCTCAACCTCAGAAAGCGGGGTCGCGGCCTTGTCGGCGGCGATCTCCTCCAGTTTATAGGCTTTGATCTTTTCCAGAATGGTGGGGGTATTCATGTGGACCTCGATGTCACGGACGCTAAGGTTTTTACTTTGGTGAGGGCGGCACCTGAATCGATGCTTTTGGCGGCCATGGCAACGCCCTCAACCGGG
Organism: Roseovarius sp. UBA3070; assembly: GCA_002366775.1. GTDB lineage: Bacteria > Pseudomonadota > Alphaproteobacteria > Rhodobacterales > Rhodobacteraceae > Roseovarius. The sequence continues at coordinate 2,164 of DFBW01000130.1, forward strand.
TCAGAGGTGCGACCGGCCACCATCAGTGCGGCGGAGGCGTTCAGCAACACAGCATCGCGGTAGGCCCCCGGCGCGCCATCCAGCAAGGCCCGGAAGGCGGCGGCGTTATCTTCGGGGGTGCCGCCAATGATGGCCTCAAACGGATGTACCGGCAGGCCAAATTCATCAGGGTGCACCTCGCGGTCAATGACACTGCCATCGGGCAGCAAAGCCGCAACCCAGCTCAGCCCGGTTATGGTCAGCTCGTCTGTGCCATCGCTGCCATGAACCAGCCATGCGGATTCAGACCCAAGCTGGCCCAGTGTTTCCGCCATGGGGCGGATCAGATCACGGGAAAATGCGCCGGTCAGCTGGCGTTTCGCCCCGGCTGGATTGGTCAGTGGCCCAAGGATGTTGAAGATCGTGCGCGTGCCAAGTTCAGCGCGCACCGGGCCAACGTGGGCCATCGCGGGGTGGTGCATGGGGGCCATCATAAAGGCGATGCCCGCCTCGGCCAGAGCGGCCTCAACCACATCGGGGCCAACCATGACATTGATGCCCATCTGTGTCTGAACATCTGCGGTACCGGATTTGGAAGACAGGTTGCGATTGCCATGTTTGGCCACTACAACACCTGCGCCTGCCACAACAAAGGCGGTCGCGGTTGAGATGTTTAACGTGTGTTTGCCATCACCACCGGTGCCGACAATATCCATCGCCCCCTCGGGTGCGCGCACCTTTTTGCATTTGGCGCGCATGACCGCAGCGGCGGCGGCGTATTCATCCACTGTTTCGCCTCGGGTGCGCAGGGCCATCAGAAAACCGCCCATTTGCGCGGGCGTCGCCTCGCCTTCAAACAGCACCGTAAAGGCCGCTTCGGCCTCGGCCCGTGTCAGGGCGCGTTCGGCAGCCGTGCCGATCAGGGGTTTAAGGGCGCCGCTCATGCGGGCACCTGTGCAGATGCCGCCATAATATCGAGAAAGTTTTTCAGCAAAGCATGACCATGTTCCGAGGCAATCGATTCGGGGTGAAACTGCACGCCGTGGATCGGAAGCGAGTTATGTTGCAGGCCCATGATGGTGCCATCCTCCAGTTCGGCGGTGATGTCGAGGCAGTCGGGCAGGCTGTCATGCTCGACCACCAGGGAATGATAGCGCGTGGCTTCAAATGGGGTGGGCAGACCTGCAAACAGGCCTTTGCCGGTGTGGTGCATGCTGCCCATTTTGCCATGCACGATATCGCTATGGCGCACAACCTTGCCCCCAAACGTCTGTCCGATGGTCTGATGGCCCAGACATACGCCAAGAAGGGGAGTTTTGGTTTCAGCGGCCGCTTTGGTGAGGGCCAGACAAATCCCTGCCTGATCGGGGTCGCAGGGGCCGGGAGACAGCAATATGCCCGAAGGGTTCATGCCCATTGCCTCTTGCACATTCAGGGCATCGTTGCGGCGTACCACCACATCCGCACCCAATTCACTTACATAATGCACAAGATTATAAGTGAAACTGTCGTAGTTATCGATCAAGAGCAGCATCTTGCCTGTCCAATCAGTTTTGGGGGTAGAGACCCCACACATGGTCGCGGTATACTTGTTCAGGCTTGCGCATGGGCGTCAAGGGGCGCAAAGCTGTCAAAAAGGAAATAACGAGGGCAAATGCAGTGGCACGCGGATATTTATCAGGTCTGATTGTCGGCACATTGGTGTCGGGGTTGGGGCTGGGCACGGTTTCAGTCATGACATCGGATCAGGGCGCAATCGCGCCTCAGGCAGGGGCATTGGATGTGCCTGCGGGATCAGAGTTCAACCCGTCGCGTGATGATACGGCGGCGGCTTTGCCTGCGTCCGAGGACACCACCTCCACCGCTTCGGCCCCAGAGGTTGCGGC
>DFBW01000276.1 GCA_002366775.1 Roseovarius sp. UBA3070
TCCACAGTGACCTACATCCGAAAATAGGACGACCTGCCGAATGCGGCTGCTCTATGTTGAAGACAATGAAAAACTGGCGCTTAACACGAGCGCCAGTTTAAACGAGGCCGGGTTTACCGTTGATACGGTTCACACCGGTGAGGATGCGTTGCATTCGCTCAAAAGCTTCGACTATGACGCAATCATTCTGGACCTCGGATTACCGGACGGGGATGGGCTTAAGATACTGCCGGAAATCAAAAATATCAGGCAATCGACACCTGTTATCATCTGCACCGCGCGCGATTCCCTGGATGAGCGGATCAAGGGTCTGAACGCCGGATCGGATGATTATGTGGTCAAACCGTTTGCCGCGGCTGAGCTTGTGGCGCGCATCAAGGCGGTTTTGCGCCGCCCCGGCGGGGCACTGGGCGTAACGCTTGTGTCAGGTAACGTCAAGTTTGAGACGACCGACAGATCTGTCACCATCGCCGATCAGGGCGCACAGTTTTCCAAGCGGGAAACAGCCCTGCTTGAGCTTTTTTTGCGCCGTGCCGACCGGGTTGTCTCAAAAGAGGCCATCGAAAACGCGTTATACGGCTTTGATGAACCACCAACTCCGAACGCGATTGAGGTGCTTACCCACCGGTTGCGCAAGAAATTGGCGGAGCGGGGGGCCTCCATCACCATCCATAACCTGCGCGGCATCGGATATGTGCTGCAGGTTGAGGCAGAATGAGAGTCTTGAGCATCATTTTTGGCGCCCCCCTGTCACTAAGGCGCAACCTGTTTTTGAACATCATGATCGCGCTCTGCTTGTGTATCGTGCTGGCTGGCGCTGTCATGATTTACGAGTTTTACGAGCATCTGGAAGAAAACCTGGAAGACACACTCAACGCCGAAGCCCAAGAGATCATCAGCCAGATCGATCCTGAAGTACCGCAATTTGGCTTGAACAGCGATGCCCTGCGGTTTCGCGGTGTGCAGGGTGCATTCCGCTACACTGTTTTTGACAGGGCCGGTAATGCGGTCGCAGGGGGGGAGACCTCTCCGGCGATCTGGGCACAATTGCAAACAACCGAGTTGGGTGTGCCAAAGCCAATCAAATTGCCAGGCAACAGGATCGGCACGGGGCTGCGCTCTCGGATCAATGGCCAGGACGTGATCGCCCTGGTATCGACCTACCCTACCGGCAATGACCGCACACAAACCCAGAAACTTCTGCACGAAATCGAAGAGCAGATCGTCTGGGTCGCTCTGGGCTTTGCCATGATCCTGGCCGCGGCGGCACTTGCGACACGCCGCGCGTTGTCCCCCATTGATCAGCTGTCAAAACAGGCCGAACAGATCAGCCCAAGTGATGTCGACCAACGCCTGTCCACGCGGGACGTTCCCGCAGAAATCACGCCTCTGATCGATGCCGTGAACCGAGCGTTTGACCGGCTGGAAACCGGATATCGCGCGCAACGCGATTTTTCATCTAACGTGGCGCACGAAGTCCGCACACCTCTTGCGGTTCTCAGGTCCAGCGTTGATCGGATCGACTCGCCTGAGTTGAAAGAAAGCCTTGTTCAGGACGTTGTGCGGATTGACCAGATATTTCAGCAACTGATTGACCTGGCCCGCGCTGATACGGCACCAACATCAAGCTTTGCCCCGGTTGAGCTACATGGGCTTGCTGTCGAGATTGCCAGCGATATGGCGCAAGACGCCTTGCGGGGCGGGCATGCTCTTTCAGTTTCGGGTGCAAAAAATGTTCAGGTGCACGCAAACCCCGGTCTTTTGGGGATTGCGCTGCGCAATGTTATCAGAAACGCCCTGCAATACGCGCCCGCCGGAAGTGATGTCGACATCGAAATTCTGGACGCCCCGGCGGGGTGGCAGGTTCTGGATCGTGGTCCCGGTGTGCCGGATGACATGAAAGAATCCTTGTTCGAGCGCTTTAATCGCGGGGAACAGGCCAATGGAAAATCCGTGGGATCGGGCATTGGCCTGTCGATTGTAAAATCAGTGGCAAACTCACATGGTGCAACTGTCACGATTCAGGGCCGAGAGGGCGGCGGCAGCGTCTTTTCATTCGTTTTCAACGACGCGCCGTCGGATTTTTTCACGAAATCCGCCAGCTGACAGCATGGTTGTAAGTCTGCTGTAAGCCTGCGCGCCGAATATATGCCTCATGAAAGCAGGAAACAGCGTCGTGAGGGTGAACATGCGGATCGAGTTTGTAGGCAGGGATTGTCCAGAGAGACAGAAAACACAGGACCATATCACAAACGTCTACCGCGATGTCTACGGCGCCGAAATCAACGATTTTGCACCCCTGTTGGTGTCTGCCAAGCGCGCCGATGGCAAGGTGCTATGCGCCGCCGGTATTCGCACCAGCCGCGACAGGTTCTTTTCTGACAGATACCTGGATGGTGACTTGACCACCGTTTTGCGGGCGAAAACCGGCATTGACGCACCACAAGAAGAAATCATGGAAGTGGTATCGCTGGCGTCGCTCACGCCTTTTCCTGTGCTGCCCATGATGGATGCGATGATCCGCTGGGGGCAGGGCAACGGCATGACATGTGGTGTGTTTACGGCCACAGGGCCGCTGCGGCGCCTGCTTAAAAGAGCCGGGTTGCCCTATGTCAAACTGGCTGCGGCGAAGATCTCCAGAGCGGGTGAACCAGACATATGGGGCAGCTACTATGACACAGATCCATGGGTCTGTGCCTTCAACAAAGCGGTCACACTATCGCCACGCCATCATGCGGCAGAACTTCGCTCCGAGGCCTCCTGATGCAGCAAGTATTCCATGCCTTGGCGCAGCACAGTCTTGCGCGCCCAAATGACATCGCATTCGAAGATGACAGTGACCGGGTCACATGGTCGGAATTGGCGTCGCGGGTTGAAAGCCTTGCACGCCGACTGGATGGTATCGACGGTGCAATTGGCATCGGGTTGGCCGGGGGCATTGAGTATGTCATCGCCGATCTGGCCACTACGTTGTCGGGAAAACGACAGGTGCCTTTGCCCTTCTTTTTCAGCGCCGCACAAAATGCCCATATCCTGATGGATGCCCAGGTTGGCAGCGTTATCACCCGCTCTCCTGATCTGTTCGCCGCGCTGCCACATTTGCACCTCATTGATCCAGTCAGCTCGCCTGCGGATACCGCGGCCCTGCGGCCTTATCCCGGCGGGGCTGAGCGGGTGATCTATACCTCCGGTTCATCGGGGACACCCAAAGGTGTCGTCATTGGCGACCGCCAGCTTGAGGCGTCACTGAGCGCGCTGGACCGCGTCATTGCAGCAGGCCCCGATGACACGCATTTGTCGGTTCTTCCCCTGGCTCAGCTTCTGGAACAGATCTGCGGGATTTTCCTGCCCATCATTGCCGGGGCAAAAACCGTCTTTCGGTTCCAAGCCACCAAAACGCTGTTTGGGGCACATATTGAACCGCTGCTTGGTGCTTTCAACGACGTTAACCCCACCACCAGCCTGTTGGCCCCGGCCATATTGGGGCGCTGGGCCGATGCGTTGCAACGATCAGGCTCGCGCGCGCCACAAAGCCTGAGATTCGTGGCGGTTGGCGGGGCCTCAAGCGCGCCTGCTCTGATTGCGGCTGCACAGGACGCAGGTATTCCTGCCTATGAAGGTTACGGGCTTTCTGAATGCTGCGCTGTCGTGGCAATAAACCGGCCCGGCGATAACGCGCCCGGCACGGTTGGCCCACTGCTCGATGGGCTTGAAGTGGCCCTGGAAGATGGAGAAATCACCGTTTCCGGCCCGACGGTCATGGTTGGATACCTGAACGGCGACCCGGCACCAACAGTGTGGCACACCGGTGATCTGGGTCATTTTGACGGCGACCGCCTGGTAATTGACGGCCGCAAGGATGCGCTTTTGGTCACTGGTGCCGGGCGCAATATCTCTCCGGAATGGGTTGAACAGCGGGTCAACGCGGACCCCCGGATTGTCAGCTCCGCCCTTGGGGTGCGCCAATCCGATGGCGCGCTGGTTCTGATCGTCGTTGCTGTGGCACCGGTTTCAATGTCGGATATCGTTGGATACCTTGCCGACCTGCCGATCTATGCACGCCCCTCCGCGATGATCCTGACGGATTCCACCGAACCCGGTTTGTTATTCCCTGTTGGCACCCCAAACCGGGCAACCGCAGCCGCGCTTATCAACTCACGCGCCGCTCACCCCATTCAAACTCAGCCAGAAAGCAACGCATCATGACTGATCGCAAAACTGTTTTAATCACTGGCGCCGGGTCCGGCATCGGTCAGGCCCTTGCCATTCAGGGCGCCGGGATGGGCTTTGATGTTATCATCGCCGGGCGCTCTGAAACCACCCTGGCGCAAACAGTGTCGGCCTGTGGCGGCGGCCATGTCCTCCCTGTCGTTGCCGATGTTACAACGGCTAAAGGGCGTGCAGATATCTGCGCCGCTGTGGGCAGTTCACTGGATGTCCTGATCAACAACGCCGGAACGTTGAGCGTAGGACGCCTGCGCCATATGAGTGACGTCGATCTGGAGAGGATGACGGCCACCAATCTGGTCGCCCCGATGGCGCTGACCCGTGATCTGCTGCCCGCCTTGAGCGCGCCAAAGGGGCGTATTGTCAACATCGGTTCGGTTTTTGGTGATATCGCCTATCCGTTTTTCGCGGGCTACTCGGCGACAAAATTTGGCCTGCGCGGGTTTTCAGACGCCATGCGGCGGGAGCTTTCGGGCGTCGGCATCGGCGTGACCTACATCGCCCCGCGTGCAACCCGTACCGCCGCCGAAAGTGCTTTTCGTTCTCTGGTTGAGCCGATGGATATGACCCTGGACAGCGCCGAGGCCGTGGCCGCACAGGCGTGGGATGCGATCCTCAAGGGCAAGCGCGAAAGTTTCCCCAAGGGCAAAGAGCGCTTCTTTGTGAAAGTGCAGCGGCTTTTCCCCTCGCTTGTCGACAAATCCGTGGGCGCGCAGGCGCGTGACCCCAAAACGCTGGCCGCACTTGATGCGCCGATGGAAACCCAAATCTCTCAACCACAATAGTGACAGGACACCACCAAAATGAGCTACAATGTTATCCGTGCGGCTGATGCGGGCGCAAGCAGCCTTAGCAAAGATTTTATCTCGGACATTCAGGAGCATCTGAAAACCGATGGCTGGGTGTTGTTACGCGGCTTTGACATGGATATGGCCAAATTCAGCGCCGTAACCGCGCAATTGTGCAAGACCATTACATTTGATCCTGCCCGCGAAAACACCGAGAAAAACACCCAAAAGGTGGACGCCGGTCTTGGGCCAATTGGCCTGCACATCGAAAACGGCAACACGCCGGTCTGCCCGGATATTGTGGCCTTTTACAGCACCAAGGCCGCGTTTGAGGGATCACAAACCACGATCTGCGATGGGCGCAGAATGTTTGAGGCATTCACCGCACCACAAAAAGCGCGCTGGTCGCAGCACATGACCGTCAAGCGAACTCTCCCCGAGGAGCTGTGGAAACGGTATCTTGCCAATGAGCATCCCGCCATCAGCGAGCCCGAGGAGGTGACGATGGAACATGTTCTTCAGTTCAAGGCCTCAATTCCTGATCAGGATTTCACCCTTAACGATGATGGCTCGCTTGAATACCGGCTGAAAGTGGCCCCGGTCCGCTCATCTGCGCTGTCAAACGGTCAGGCCTTTGCCAACGCGATCCTTGGACCCTCGCACAATTACGAACCACCCGTTTACACGCTTGAGGATGGATCTGACATTTCAGCCGATGAAATCGCGCAACTGCGCGATATTGCAGAAACCTGCACGGTCGAAATCAACTGGCAGGACGGAGATGTCGCCGTGATCGACAATACGCGGGTCATGCACGGCCGCCGCGCGATCAAAGATCCAGACAGGCGACTTTTTATCGGTATGGGGCGTGTGCATTAAGGGCCCGACTAGCGTGAAAATGCTCCACATCGTTCGACACCGGTGATTGATCCACATCACCGCATGACCCCCAGAAGGGTGTATCATTGCCCAGGATTGCTCATTGTGGAGGCTGGTATGACTGAATCGGGCACAAAGACGAAACACAGAAAAACGATTTATATCAACACCCCCGAAGCTGTGGGGGTGTTCGATACCTTTCAGGCGCAACAGGCGGCATTCTATGATCTGCGTTCTGTGGGTTTTTATCATTCGGATATCAGCCTGTTCGGGAACCAGAACGCCTTGGAAGAAAAACTTGGCAAAGGCTATTGGCGCGCGACCGAACTTGAGGACGACCCGAATGCGCCCAGAGTCCACTTTGTGTCTGAAGGGGCGACCGGGGGGCGTGAAGGGGCAAGCGGACTGATTCGCGCAAGATCGCTTTGAGAGCGCAGCCAATGATTGGGGCATCAATTGATGAATGACGATCCATACAAAGTTCTAGGCTTGAAAAAGTCGGCCACACAGAACGAGATCAAAAAGGCTTATCGCAAACTCGCAAAGGCCCTTCACCCTGATCTGCACCCGGATGATGCTGGCAAAAAGGCCGAATTTCAGGCCGTCTCGGCGGCCAATGATCTGTTAAGTGACCCCGAAAAACGCAAACGCTTTGACGCCGGTGAAATTGATGCAAGCGGTCAGGAGCGCCCGGAAAAACAGTACTATCATGAGTATGCCAGTCAGGATGCCGGGCGGCGCTATGACCCTAATGCCGGTAGGGGCGGCTTTGGCGATGAATCTGATATTTTCTCAGATATCTTCGGACGTCGCCAGCGCGCCGGCGCAGGGGATTATCAACAAGAGTTCCATGCGCGCGGCCATGATGTACGCTATCACCTTGATGTGGATTTCATCGAAGCCGCCCTTGGCGCAAAACGCAGTGTCACAATGCCCGATGGGAATGGGATCGAGATATCCATTCCTCCCGGGTTGAAGGATGGCCAGACCCTTCGCCTGCGCGGTAAAGGGTCGCCAGGTATGGGGCAGGGACCGGCTGGTGATGCTTTCGTGACCATCAGCATCCGCCCCCATCCGGTCTTTGTGCGTGACGGCAAAGACATCGAGATTGAGATGCCAATCACCCTTGATGAGGCAATCCTCGGTGCAAAGATCGAGGTGCCAACAATCTCTGGCGCGGTGTCCATGACGATCCCGAAAGGCGCCTCCTCTGGTCGTCGCCTGCGTCTTAAGGGGAGGGGGGTAAAAACGGGCAAGAGCGCTGCCGGAGATCAGTTTGTGCGCCTTAAGATCGTGCTGCCTGACAAAATTGATGATCAGATGGAAGGCCTCGCTAAACGTTGGCGGGACCACGCCAGTTTTGATCCCCGAGAAGAATTGCGGAGGAAAACATGAACTTCGATGAACAGATGGTTGTTGCACGCATCAAGCGCGTGACCCTGCGAGATCTAAGGTTCTGGGTGCGCGAAGGTTGGGTGCGTCCCGCGCGCGGTGAGGCGGGGCCGGTCTATGACGATGTAGACATCGCCCGCGTCCGGCTTCTGTGCGATTTGAAAAAGGATATGTCGCTCTCGAGTGATGCGCTTCCGGTTGTTCTTACCCTTATTGATCGTCTGCACCAGACACGTCGGGAATTGCGGGCTCTGAAGGAGGCACTTGCACAGCAGCCTGATGATGTACGCCAA
>DFBW01000058.1:0-716 GCA_002366775.1 Roseovarius sp. UBA3070
TTGCGTGGTCGTGGTCTCGCTGCCAGGCAACCACATCTTTTCGAGTTGGTAAAACTCGCGCACTTCTGGGCGGAAGATATGCACAATCACATCTCCGGTATCCAACAACACCCAATCTCCGGTGCCTTTACCTTCGATTCTGGTTGGCACGTTGAGTTCATTTTTCAGCCGCTCGGACAGCTTTTCTGCCAGGGCGCCAACCTGCCGCGAAGAGCGGCCAGAGCATATCACCATGTAATCGCCGATCGCCGTTTTACCACGCAGATCAATCTGCACGATGTCTTCGGCCTTATCGTCGCTCAGAGAGGTAAGGATGCGCTTGAGCTGAGATTCGCTGTTTGCGCGTGTGTCGGGCGTCACTTTGTGCGCCTTTTGATCAGCGGCGGTGGCCGCGTCAGCGGTGAAAGACAGGACAATGTCCTCCTGGGTTGCGCACCGATGAAACCCCGGTGCAGGGCGTATGTTACAAGTAACAAGGGCATTGTGATATTTCAATATTACTGAATGGTAAAGGCGTGAAGATGGGCGAAATTTGCCACTTTAGCCTTTGCAGGGCGTCAATCTGCCTTCGGGACTGTCTGTGGTGTTGGGGGTATTTCATCTTCCAACATGCGCACTTCGCGTTGTGGGAATGGGATGGAAATACTGTTTTCCTGAAAGGCATCCCACAGCGCCAGATAAACATTACCGCGAATGTTGGTCAGCCCCCCCGTGGG
>DFBW01000058.1:818-3232 GCA_002366775.1 Roseovarius sp. UBA3070
TGCGGATCACAGCCATATGCGGTGCCAAAAAAGATATCGAGCCGCACGAAATCATTGGAATGTGACCAGTTCACCACCTGTCCGGTGATCAGATCCTCGTTCGGGATCAGGTATTCCTTGCCGTCCCGCGTGACCACACTGACATAGCGCGCGCCCAGCGAATTGATCCAGCCAAAGGTTTCGCCAAGGCTGATGACATCACCAGGTTTGATCGACTTGTCCAGCAGGATGATGACACCAGACACAAGGTTTGACACCACCTTTGCCAGACCAAAACCAAGGCCCACACCGATGGCGCCGGACAGCACCGCAAGGCCGGTCAGATCCACACCCACTGCGCGCAATCCGACAAAGAACGCCATGCCATACAGGATCACTTGCAGAAATTTGACCGCCAATACCTGCATGGAAGGCGAAATTTCCTTGTTCTGTCTGATCCGTGATGAGGTGGTTGTTGATACAAACCGCGCCATTGCAAACAGGACGCCAATCACAAAGACCGCCTGCAGCACGACCCAGGCAGAAATACGCGTCTCGCCCATGCTAAGGGCCGCGCTGTCGAGCAGACTTTGGATATCTTCGGTGATGCCCAGAATGCTGAACGTGACCCATGTCCACCCGGCATAACGCACCATGGATCGCAAAAATCCATTACTTATCAGGCGTGTAACGATGGCGATGATGAGCCAGGCCTGAGCCAGTTGCGCCGATACCCCCAACAAATAGGATCGGCTGGGCCAGGTATATTCACGCATGAACCACACCAGTGGCCACATCAGCAAAACAAAGAAGATCAGCAGCAAGCGGCGATGCACCAAAACGCCAAAGCGCATTTTCCACTTGGGCCATCCCTCACGCCCACGCAGCCAATCATGCAGGCGCGGGCCAACCAGTTTGGCAATGACCCAAGACAAGATCACCACGCCGGCGATCATCATCACCTGATAGGCGTTCCAGGTCCGCATCAGACCCTGCAGGAAAACCAGCGCCTCATTCCAAAGGCTCAGCGCAATGTCCTGCGCTTCAGGGGCAAGCTCTGCTGCCGGGGCAGTATCTACGGCGGTGGTGCTGGTTTCATTTTCCATTGCAAAGGAATTTGGCACGCCCTTGGCGTATCAACAAGCCCGCACTGGACATGTACTGCGCTTTCGCGTTTTTATCACCACAAACAAGGGGAGCCGGCCATGACCACTGCTTTGATCACCCATGACGATTGTCTGAACCATGTCACGCCGGACGGCCACCCAGAACAGGTTGCCCGGCTGGCCTATATTCTTGACGCGCTTGAGGGCAAAGACCTTCTGCGTACACAGGCGCCCTTGGGTAATAATGCGGATATTGCGCGGGTTCATCCACAGGCCCATATCGATCATGTGGCGGGCATGTCGCCGACCAAAGGCCAGGTGCCGCTGGATGCTGATACCTGGATGTCGCCTGGATCACTTGCTGCGGCGTACCGTTCTGTTGGCGGGGCGGTGAAGGCCGTGGATATGGTTCTAGGCGGAGAAGTGCGCAATGCGTTTTGTGCCTGTCGCCCGCCGGGGCACCACGCCGAAGCGCAGAAAACCATGGGGTTTTGCCTGTTTGGCAATGTGGCCATCGCCGCAAAATATGCATTGGATCACCATGGGTTATCGCGTGTCGCCATCGTGGATTTTGACGTGCACCACGGCAATGGCACACAAGCCCTGTGCGAAGATGATCCGCGCATTCTGTTTGCCTCCAGCCATCAAAGCCCGCTTTGGCCCGGCAGCGGCATGGCGCATGAAACAGGTGTGGCAGGCAATGTCATGAACGTGCCCTTGGCTGCGGGCAGTGATGGGGCTGCAATCCGTGCCGAGATGGAGCGCCAGATACTGCCCGCAGTTGAGGCATTCGAGCCGGAGTTGCTGCTTGTCTCGGCCGGGTTTGATGCACATCGCGCTGATCCTCTGGCGGGGCTGAACTGGTCTACCGAAGATTTCGGTTGGATCACTGAACGGCTGTGCGATGTGGCGGATGCACATTGCGAAGGGCGCATCGTATCTTGTCTGGAAGGCGGGTATGATCTGGTAGCCCTGGCCGAAAGTGCAGCCTTGCATGTGGATGTGCTGATCTCGCGGGGGCGCTAAGTAAGTGCGGCGTTTCCAGCCATTTTATCCGGTTTTCGCGCCAAACCCCGTCAGGTTGGCTTTTCTGCGATACCGCGTGCGTGATGCGCTTTCATCTAACAGCCATTTGGCGACGACATCCGTCTCGGCATGGCGCGGAGCATTATGGCGGCGCAGCAGATAATAATGTGACTTGGTGCGCAGGTGTTCATTGCCCAATGGGCGCACTAGGGCACCGGACTCCAGATGGCGATCCACCAGATGCCCCCACCCAAGTACAATGCCCAGCCCATCCATCGCGGCATGAACGCCCAATGGGTAAGT
>DFBW01000058.1:3344-4867 GCA_002366775.1 Roseovarius sp. UBA3070
GCGTCATATCCGGGCCAGTCGCCTTCGCCTCGCAGAATGGACATGTCAAAATCGTCGGTCAGGCATTCGCTGTCCAGATCGGATGAAAACAGGCTGATTGAGATATTTGAGTTGTTGGAATGAAACTGAGGCATTCGCGGCATCAACCAAAGTGACGCCACAGAATTGGTCGCCGACAGCCGGATTGCGCTGCGCCGTTTCTTGCTGAGCAAATCCTCTGACAACTGGGCGATGGAGTGAAGCGGCGCGCGAATGCCATGCAGCAATTTGCGCCCCTGTTCAGTGAGTTGCACCGAGCGGTGCCCACGCAAAAACAGGGCGCACCCGTAGTGCAACTCAAGCAACCGAATCTTTCGGCTGACGGCCGTTTCGCTGACGTTCATTTCCTTGGCGGCGGCGGCAAAGCTCTCGAATTCGGCGGCGACTTCAAAAGCCAGCAGATAATCCAGGCGGGGTAAAACGGAACGGTTTTTGAGCATTATCAATGGTCCGGCAGAGTTAAGGCACAACATTCACTGAAATAAATGTAAGCCAGAAATGCAGTTTTGCCAAACTTTATCATGGTCAAAGCATAACCAAATTAGATTCTGAAAACCCAGAAACCTTTGCCATACTCCGTGTACCAAAAAGGCACCGGTCTAAAATCGGGAGCCAAAATGAAATGGGGAGAAATATGAAAGCTAAGTTTCTGATTACCGCAGCCGCTACGGCACTTGCCACGGCAACTGTAAGCTTTGCTGAGGACAGCTCGGATCCGATCGTCATTCCGGTACATAACTGGTCCAGCCAAATTGTGATGAGCCATGTTGTTGGCCAGATGCTTGAACAGCAAGGAAACAACGTGGAGTTCGTGACCACCGACAGCCAGGCGGTTTATGAATCAGTGCGTCTGGGCGATGTCACATTTGAACTGGAAGTCTGGGAAGGTGCCTTTGGCGCGTCGTTCCGCGCAGCACTGGAAAAGGGCGGTATCGTGGACGTCGGCGATCATGACGCTGTGACCCGCGAAGACTGGTGGTATCCGATGTGGACCAAAGACGCCTGTCCGGGCCTGCCCAGCTGGGAAGCGCTGAACGATTGTGCAGCCATTTTTGCAACGCCTGAAACTGGTGACAAGGGCCGCTATCTGGATGGTCCGGTGGACTGGCTGAAGCACGGCACCGAGCGTGTCGAAGCGTTGGGCATGGACTTCGTTGTGATCAACGCGGGTTCTGCGGCGGCTCTGTGGGCAGAAATCGGCGCAGCCGAAGCCGACAAGAAACCCGTTGTTGTGTTCAACTGGACACCGAACTTTGCCGAAGCCGTATGGCCCGGTGAATTCGTGGAATTCCCAGAGTGGGTAGAAGGCTGCGACAGCGATCCTTCCGTGGGTGTGAACCCTGACGCTTTGTATGACTGTGGCAACCCGGCCAACGGTTATCTGAAAAAGGCCGCCTGGGAAGGCATGGAAGCCAAATGGCCTGATGCCTTTGCAACCTTGCAAAACATCTCTCTGAGCAATGCGCAAATCGCCGAAATGGCCC
>DFBW01000110.1 GCA_002366775.1 Roseovarius sp. UBA3070
GGTGCCCCCACACGGACTCGAACCGCGGACCTATTGATTACAAATCAATTGCTCTACCAGCTGAGCTATAGGGGCTACGGGGGCTGAAATACGCAAACCTATTTAACTGTGCAAGAGAAATTCGCGGCATTTCTGCGGATTAATCCCCTATTTACCATAGCATCGCCCTGAGCGTGCCACACCTGCGGCCAAAAACCAGTTTTACATGGCCTCAAACAAAGCTATGACCCCCTTGGCCCCTTGAGAGAAATCTGGAACTCAACATGCAAGTCGTCATCCACGCAGGTGCGCATATTACTGACGAAGACCGGCTGGTGAACACACTGATCACCAACCGCGATATGCTGGCCACGAATGGCACCAATATTCCGCACCCCAATACCTATCGCAAACTGTTGCGTGATGTGCTGCAAGAGGCGCAGCACAGTGGCGGTACCAGCTCTCAAGCGCGGGATGTATTGCTGGATGCCATCCTGAAAGGAGAGGCAAAGGACCGGCTGATCCTGTCAAACCCCGGTTTTTTTGGCACCCCAAAGATGGCGGTATCCGCAGGCAGCCTGTATGGCGCCGCCGAACAACGCCTGAACATCCTGAAAGGCATATTTGAGCAAGATAAAATTGAGTTGTTCATGGCCATCTGCAATCCGGCCACCTTTTTGCCTGCGGTCTATAAAAAGACACCGCACACCAGTTTTGACGAATACATGCGCCATGTTGATCCCCGTGAGGTGCGCTGGTCTGAAATGATTGCCCGTATTCGCGAGGCATATCCCGATCTGGCGATCACCATCTGGTGCAACGAAGACCTGCCTATGATCTGGAGCCAGGTCCTGCGTGAAATGGCAGGGGTTGATCCGACGGTTGAAATCGCGGGCGAATTTAACCTGCTGCGCGAGATCATGTCCGACGCTGGATTAAAGCGGTTCAAGTCCTATCTCAAATCCCATCCCGGCATGTCCGAGATCCAGAAACGGCGGGTCATCGCGGCCTTCCTTGACAAGTTCGCCAAAGAAGATGCGATTGAGGAAGAGCTGGACATGCCCGGCTGGACAGAAGAACTGATAGATCAGATCACCGAAATCTATGACGAGGATTTATATACAATCCAACGCATTCCGGGGATCAACCTGATCACACCGTGACGTCAACAGGCGCGTGACACGCACACGCCTGACCACAATCACATACCAAGCGCTTCTTTGTACATTTCCAGCACGGCTTCTTCTTCGGCGATGTCGTCTTTGTCACGCTTGCGCAGAGACACGACCTTGCGCAACACCTTGGTGTCATAGCCCCGCGATTTGGCTTCTGCCATCACTTCTTTTTGCTGCTCGGCGATGTCTTTCTTCTCGGCGTCCAGCCGCTCAAACCGTTCGACAAATTGGCGCAGCTCATCAGCTGTCACACGGTAGGTGGCATCGGGGGACATATCGCTCATAGGTGGCCTCTTGGTCAGAAATGTTAAGCATTCGTCCTACCCCTGCCCGCGCGCCGCTGCAAGACGCAAGCGCGGGGAAACTTGAAACCACATCGCAACTCGGCTAGGTGCAGGCGCGTGGCGATTATGCCGGTGGAGGCAGTGATGGGAATATTGGTTTGGCTTGGGGCACTTGTGTCGTTTATCGGCCTTATTGGGCTGGTCTGGTGCATTGTCATCGTTTGGAAGGCCAAGTCATCGGGCAAAAGCGATGACGAACTCAAAGCAAGCATTCAAAAGGTGATGCCGCTGAACTCTGGCGCGTTGTTTTTATCCGTCATCGGGTTGATAATGGTGGTGATGGGCATTGTGTTTAGCTGAGCCGGATCTAGCCGACACTGCGACCAAAAAAACCATTCCCCTGTTTGACCATATCGGTGATCTTGTCGTGGGGCGCCCAGATCGGTGACAGCTGTGCCAGCTTCTGCATATCTTTGAACAAATAGAACAGACCCGACATATCGACCTGCAACAATGGCCCCCCCATTGCACTGCTATAGCCAAACCCTTTGACCAGGATCAGATCAATATCTGACGCGCGGCGTATGTGGCTGCCCTCCAACAGCCGGGCGGCCTCGTTCACCAGCGCCCCCAGCAAAGCCGATCCAATCAACCGCGCGCTCATGTTGGGGCCTGCCTGGCTTCGATTTGGCAAGGGCAGATATTTGGCAAGGGCCGGGTCCTCATGCAGCTGGCCATCGACATGGATATAGAACCCCTGCCCCGAGCTGCGCCCAACACGCCCATCCTTGACCAGATGGTCCAAGACCACATCCGGTGACGCCGCTAAAGCGTGCTGAGAGGCATAGCCTTCCAAGCGGGTTTGCACCTGCGGCAAACCAGCCCTGTCCATCAGGGCAAATGGCCCGGCAGTAAATCCTATCTCACGGGCGGCAGCATCCACCGCATAGGGCGAAACCCCGTGGTGCAACAGTTGCATCGCAGCACCATAAAAGGCCGATGCAAGCCCCCCCCGAATGCTACCTGCTTGCAAAGGGGTCAGGATCGCTGATTTGCCAAGGCGGCGCACAACTCCCATCACCGCCGCCACATCCGAGGCACCATGCTGTGCCGGGCATGACAGCTCGACAATCTGGCGCTCTGACATGGGTTGATATGGGTGCAGACCAATGGCGGGTTTTTTGACCCCCATGTCACCAGCACGGGTTTTGGCTGTGGTTTCAGGCTCCAACACACACCAGATGGCACCGCCGCGCAGGTCAAACGCCTGCCCCGGCGGGGTTGAACCATCATCAATGATCAGATCGCCCTGGGCGAGACTGGCAAAATTCGTACTGCATTCGAACAGTGTCATGCGCTGCGCGAATTCTGCCTCGCTCCACTTACCTTGCTTCACCAGATTTTGCAGCGCCCGTGTGATCCAGGCGTCAAAGGCCTGCGCATCCGGGGCCTCAGCGCAGATGATTTTCACGCCAAAGCCCGCGTTCAACACCAACACGGCCAGTTCACCCAGCCGATCACGCGTGCCCAGCAAGGCAATCTGACGGATCGGGGTCTCCCTTGCCCCACCAGAACGCGGCGGAATGGCTGCATACTTCTCGGCCATCAGATAATGGCGCGCGCACCGCGCCGCAGGCGAGGCTATTCTGTCGTCAAACACCACGCGCTCAAAGGCCAACCCCTGCGCGAGAGGTAAAAGTTGGGCGCTTTCCACGCAGCGCAGAATATCACCCGCAGCTCCGGAACGATCACGCATCTGCGCCTTTAGGC
>DFBW01000103.1:0-2202 GCA_002366775.1 Roseovarius sp. UBA3070
TGAAGTGCACCGCGATCG
This sequence comes from Roseovarius sp. UBA3070, assembly GCA_002366775.1. Classification (GTDB taxonomy): domain Bacteria; phylum Pseudomonadota; class Alphaproteobacteria; order Rhodobacterales; family Rhodobacteraceae; genus Roseovarius. The sequence goes on from DFBW01000103.1 coordinate 19, forward strand.
CGGTTCTCAACGGCCTGGCGCAGGGACGACAGGACATTGGCCATTTCAATTTCGGACAGATGCCCTTCTTGTGCGCGCAAAATCTTGGGGTGCGGTGTGGTCAGCATATCCGAGCCGATCAACAGTTCTTCGTGCAGCTTTTCACCGGGGCGAAGGCCTGTGATGGTAATCTCGATATCACCATCGGGCAGGGCCTCATCGCGCACGGTCAGGCCTGCGGCTTCGATCATCTGGCGGGCAACGCTGTAGACGGGCACCGGCTTGCCCATATCAAGCACAAACACATCACTGCCACGCGCGAAAGACCCCGCAACTAGCAGCAGGCGCACGGCTTCGGGGATTGTCATGAAATAGCGGGTGACATCCGAATGGGTCAGGGTGACCGGGCCACCATTTCTAATCTGTTCCTGAAACAGCGGGATGACAGACCCGCTTGACCCTAGAACATTTCCAAAGCGCACCATGGAAAAGCGGGTGTTTTCCATGCGTGTCGCCAGATCCTGCACGCACATTTCGGCCAGTCGTTTGGAGGCCCCCATGGCCGAAGAAGGCCGCACGGCTTTGTCTGTTGAGACCAGTATAAACCGTTCCACCCCGGCCTCGCGTGCGGCATCGGCCACACATTTGGTGCCCAGTACATTGTTGTGCATCCCGGCCAGCGCGTTGTTTTCGACAAGGGACACATGCTTGTAGGCGGCGGCATGCAGCACAATATCCACCTTCATGTCCTGCATTACTTCGCGCATCAAAGATTTGTCACAGACAGACCCCAGCACCGGGCGGATATCCAGACCGTCGGTGATTTGGGTTAACTCGCGGTCGATGCAAAACAGGGCATGTTCACTATGGTCCAGCAAGATCAGGCATTCGGGTTTGTAGAGGATCAGCTGACGGCACAACTCAGACCCGATCGAGCCACCAGCGCCGGTCACCAGAATGCGCCGACCTTGGTAGGTATCGCTAACACCGGGCAAATCGGCCTCAAGGTTTTCACGGCCCAACAGATCATTATGATCAATGCGGTGGGTGTCAGACAAGGTTTTGCCAGTATCCGCCAACAGATCGGCAAATGAGGGTAACACATGCACTTCGATCCCCAGTGATGCCAGGCGTTTGGTGATTTTTGAGCGCACAGTATGGCTGACCGATGGCATGGCCAGCACAATACGCTCGACCTGATGGAGGGTCACAAGCGTCTCAACATCCGAGGGCGAATGAACGCGCAGCCCGGCAATGGTCAGGTTTTGCAGGCGCAAATCGTCGTCAATAAAGGCCACCGGCTGAACCGCGTTATCGGTGGCCAGCGCCGAGGCCAATTGCTGGCCGGTTTGCCCTGCGCCATAGATCAACAAAGATGTGCGCGGGCTGCCATGATGATAGATGCTCAGCAATATTTGGCGCATCAGCAACCGCACCATCACCGACAGGATCAGGAAAAGCATGCCAGTAACCACATACACATGTGGGGGCGTGCCAATGCCGGGCAACAGCAGGGATGTCGCCAGCCCTGCGGCCACGATCACCACCGCCACAAAGGCGCTGTCGATCACGCCCTGCATTTCATAGGCATTCAGTTTGATCTTATGCAGGCCCAGTAACACTGTCAGCACAATGCCGGTTGACAGCATGGCCGCCAGATCCAGCATCAGGTTCTGTGGCAAAGCCCAAAGTGACGCGCCACCCATGATCAGCGCATGCGCCGCCACATGTGCGACACCAATCAACAGTACATCAATGCACAAAAGAATGGCTCGTTTTTGGGATCGGTTCAGCGATACCGCAAAATCATAGAGCATTCGGCCTAGTCCCCCAGCAGGCAATCAAGCCTGTTCCGGTGTGAATACAACCCTTTTAGCGGGCTTTTGGCGGGCTTAAGGATGCCAGAACGCATAGCGATTGTCAGTATATGGCGCAAGCTGAGGTCCTGAATTCGTGATGGGAATGGCAGGATAGTCACTCTTTTTGATTGAATTAGGGTGTAATTGGCAGAGTTTTGCCGGTTCTGTAAAATAACAGACATCAATTGCACTTTGTTGTGCATGAGGCCGCCGCGACTCAGGCAGGCGGCTCCGTTGGCGCTTAGCCTGCCCGCCGGAACACCCGTCGTATTGTTTCAACAATCAGTTTGGCATCATAGCAAACCGATTGATTGGCGGCGTAAATCAGATCCAGCCGCCCCTTGAT
>DFBW01000103.1:2258-4143 GCA_002366775.1 Roseovarius sp. UBA3070
CCCGTCACACCGGGACGGTTGCGCAGAACCTTTGTGTATAGGTCAGGGCACATGTCCACATAGCGGCGCAGAGGCGGGCGTGGCCCGACAAAGCTGATATCGCCGCGCAGGATGTTCCACAGCTGTGGCAACTCGTCCAAACGATACCGTCGCAAGCGCGCCCCAACAGGGGTGATGCGGGCGGATTTATCACCTCCGGAGACACCGCTGTCAGTCTCAGCCACAGCCATGGTGCGGAATTTCCACAGCAAAAACCCCTGTTCGGGTGTTTTCATCCGCTCCGAAAGGTACAACACCGGGCGCCCCTCGCGCAGCAGGATCAGCACCGAGATGATCACGATGGCGGGCAACAGCACCAAACTGAGCAGCAACGCCAATGTGATGTCCATCACGCGCTTTGCCAATGTCATGCCTGTGCCTCCGATGCCTGCCAGTCGTGGATCATGTCCTGGGCGCTTTTATGCAAGCGCACCCCCGGCAGCAAGGCCGCAAGGCGGTGGGTGGAAAGCGTGACAGTCTGGGTGTCAGCAGGTGTGCGCGCCTTCCAGGCGATGTCTTTGCCTGCGGCGCGTGCCAGCGCTTCCATCTCGATCGGGGCAGAGGCCGACACATTCAATAAAGGTGGCAGTTGATCGGCCGGTAGCTGTGCCAATGCGCACAGGATTTCAAGCAGATGGCCGGGGCTGACATAGCTGCGCCGGGGCCCGTGCCCGTCTTGGAAACGTGTCAATGTAACCGGTTGGCTGTTGCGCGCGCGCAGCGCCGGAGCGAGGCTATCGGCGCCCACAACATTGGCCAGTCGCAAGCAGCAGTGGAAAACCCCCTCAATCTCAAGTTGTGCCACATTTGCTTCCATCACCATTTTGGCATGGCCATAATCCGAGGCAGGTTTGGTTGGGGAGTGCTCGCTCAGATCTGTGCCGGGGCCATAAACCCCGGCGGAAGACATATGAATGACGCGCGACGCACCGGTAAGGCGGGCCAGGGTGTTGGTTGCGCTGACCAGATCGGTGTTTTGCGCCAACTCAGCCCTGCTGCCAGAGGTCACCCCCCAAAGCCCAACAACCATGTCTGCGGGTGGCAAGTCACTGGGAATGCTCTGCGCATCAAAGGCGGGGATGTCACTGTTGCCCGAACGTGCGGCAAACAAAACCTGTGCCAACGGCGGTTTCGCCGCCAGGGTAGCGCCGCGCAACAGACGGCCCAGACGGCCGTTGGAGCCGGTGACCAGAATGCGGGGGAAATGCGGTGTTTTGGGCACGATTTTACCGAGTCTACTGTAAGGGCCAGATTTTAATTGTATACCAGCCCTTGAGCGGGTTAGGGAATATGTGGAATATATAGTATTCATATGCTCCTGGGGGACACTTTGGCCAAACTATCTCGATCCGTTGTTTTACTTGGAGTTAGCTTGTTTGTCGCGGCCTGTGGGGTGCCTCGTGGGGCAGCTCTGCAATCGGAAGTTCTGAACGAGAGCGAATCTGAAAACCCGACATTTCAAGTTGTTGAAGTTTCGCGCGATATGACCGATGCGCTGTCTGCATGGCCTGCAACCGGCTGGCATGGACACTACCACTGGTTTGGCCGTGATCATGGCCCTGACAGCTCGGCGATTCAGGCGGGGGATTTGCTGACCATTGTGGTTTGGGACAATCAGGATAACTCGCTGTTATCGGGGCTTGATTCCAAACAAGCCGTGCTGCCACCGATGACAGTATCCTCGTCGGGCAAAATTTTCATGCCCTATGTGGGCGATGTGCATGTGCGCGGCCTGTCGCAGCCAGCGGCCCGCTCGCGTTTGCAAAATGCCTTGGTTGAAATTTCACCCTCGGCGCAGGTTCAGCTTTCGGTAGAGCCGGGGCGGAACAATTCTGTGGATATGGTC
>DFBW01000103.1:4261-5747 GCA_002366775.1 Roseovarius sp. UBA3070
GATGCCTCGCGCAATGTGCGGCTGCGCGGTGGTGATCAGATTTCTGTGGTCGAAGACGACCGGACATTCAATGTGCTGGGCGCTGCCGCCGATGAAAGCGTGATTTACTTTGAAAAAGAAGAAATGACCGCGATGGAAGCCATGTCAGCCATGGGCGGTTTGAACGATGCGCGCGCAGATCCTAAGGGTATTCTTATCCTGCGGGAATATGACGGCGATGATCTGGCGCCGGGCAACGCAGGCCCGGATATGCAGCAGGTGGTTTTCACCATAGATCTGACATCGGCTGATGGGTTGTTTGCAGCCCGACAATTCCTGATCAATCCGCAAGATACATTGCTGGCAACAGAATCGCCGGTGGCATCAGCGCGCACCATACTTGGCCTGTTCGGCACAGTCGTTGGGGCCGGGGCAACAGTCAGCGCCATCTCAAACTAATGCGTTTCATTTCAAACCGGTAAGCCTGGGTTTGCGCGAAACGCCTTAGGCACATAGTTACAATGCTAAACGGCCCCGCTCATTATGCGCGGGGCCGGTTTTCATTTACATGCCAGTGTGTCGGGCAACCAGTTGCTTGCATAACCTGCACAACATGCAACGCGCTGTCAGGTGTGACTGGGGGCAGTCCGTTGGTGATATTGCCAGTGGGCAAACCGCGGTGAAGTGCTCAGTGATCACACCACCACGCCGCAACTTACTCCGACGCAGGTTCCACCACGTCGGTTTCATCCTCATCCTCGCCCTGATCCGCGATCCAGGCGACGGAAACAACAACCTCGTTCTTGCCGGTGTCAAATACCTTCACACCACCGGCACTGCGCGAGCGGAAGGAAATTCCCTCAACCGGCACACGGATTGATTGCCCCTTGGAGGTGGCCAGCATGATCTGATCTGCCAGTTCCACCGGGAAGGATGCCACCAGCGCACCGCCACGCATCGCCTTGTCCATGGCCTGAACACCCATGCCGCCACGCCCGCGTACGGGATAATCGTGGGACGAGCTGAGCTTGCCAGCACCCTGGGCTGCGATGGTCAGGATCAGGTTTTCAGCCGCTTGCATTTCTTCAAAGCGTTCGGCGGAAATGCTTGCATTTTCATTGCCTTCTTCGTCATTGCTCACCTCATCATCGGATGCGCCAGCCTGTTGGCGGCGCATCTTCAAATAGGCGGCACGTTCATCGGCCGTGGCGTCAAAATGGCGGATCACAGACATCGAGACAACCGCATCATCCCCTTGCAGCTTAATGCCGCGTACCCCGGTGGAATCGCGCCCCTTAAAGACGCGCACCTCGGTTGTGGGAAAACGAATGGCGCGGCCAGATGTGGTGACCAGCATCACGTCATCATCCTCAGAACAGATGCGCGCATTGACCAACTTGGTGCCGTCATCGGGCAGTTTCATCGCAATCTTGCCGTTGGATTTCACGTTGGTGAAGTCAGACAAGGCATTGCGGCGCACACCGCCCGCAGAGGTGGCAAAGAAGAT
>DFBW01000103.1:5881-6876 GCA_002366775.1 Roseovarius sp. UBA3070
GTGTTGGCCACAAACAGCGTGGTGACGACATCGTCTTCTTTCAAACCACTGCCGGACACGCCTTTGCCGCCACGCTTTTGGGCGCGGAAATCGGCCAGGGCGGTGCGTTTGATGTAACCGGATTCAGTGACTGTGACGACCATATCCTGACTTTCGATCAGGTCTTCGTCTTCCATGTCACCGGACCAATCGACAATCTCGGTGCGCCGCGGCACGGCGAACAGGTCTTTCACTTCGCGCAGCTCATCCGAGATGATGCCCATGATCCGCTCGCGCGAGGCAAGGATAGCGAGGTATTCCTTGATCTTGCCGGCCAGTTCTTGCAGCTCGTCGGTGACTTCCTTGACCCCGATCTGGGTCAGGCGTTGCAGGCGCAATTCCAGAATGGCGCGGGCTTGGGTTTCGGACAGGTTATAGGTGCCATCATCGTTGGCGGTATGGGTCGGATCATCAATCAGCGCGATATATTCAAGGATATCGCCCGCCGGCCATGCGCGGGTCATCAGCCGTTCGCGGGCCTCGGCGGCATCGGCAGAGCTGCGGATGGTGGCGACGATCTCATCAACATTGGTGACGGCGACGGCCAGACCACACAACACATGCGAGCGCTCGCGCGCTTTGCGCAGATCAAAGGCGGTGCGCCGCGCAACGACTTCTTCGCGGAAGGCAATAAAGGCCGACAAGAAGCCATAAAGCGTCAGTTGTTCGGGCCGACCACCATTCAGCGCCAGCATGTTGCAGCCAAAATAGGTTTGCATCGGCGTGAAGCGGAACAGCTGGTTCAGCACCACTTCGGCGGTGGCATCACGTTTGAGCTCAACAACAACACGCACGCCATTGCGGTCACTTTCGTCCTGAACGTGGCTGATGCCTTCGATCTTTTTGTCGCGTGCGGCCTCGGCGATCTTTTCGATCATCATGGCCTTGTTCACTTGATAGGGAATCTCATCAATAACAATGGCGTAGCGGTCTTTCCTAATCTCCTCAACGCGGGT
>DFBW01000244.1:0-3020 GCA_002366775.1 Roseovarius sp. UBA3070
TTCCCACATCGCGGACCCTATCCAACAGATGCCAAACCCGGCACCTTGCCCATGGCCGACCAGATGACACTGGCCGATCCGGCGATGCCGTGGTTCTCGGTCAAAGAGGCGGTCATGCCGTTTGCGCGTTTCCCCGGAGTTGACACCATTCTGGGCCCCGAAATGCGCTCGACTGGTGAGGTGATGGGCTGGGACGTGTCCTTCCCGCGCGCCTTCCTGAAGGCACAGATGGGGGCCGGAACAGAGTTTCCGACTGAAGGCAAAGTGTTCTTTTCCATCAAAGATTCCGACAAGACGCCAACCTTGGTGGAAACGGCGCAGACGCTTGTGGATCTTGGGTTCACCATCGTGGCAACGGGGGGAACGGCGGCATTCCTTGAAGAGCACGCCATCCAATGCGACGTGGTCAAGAAGGTCTATGAAGGCCGGCCCAACGTGGTGGACATGCTGAAGGACGGGGAAATCCATCTGTTGATGAACACCACCGAAGGCTCTGCCGCAGTTGAGGACAGCCGCGAAATCCGCTCGGTCGCCCTTTATGACAAGATCCCCTATTACACCACCGCGGCCGGCAGCCACGCCGCCGCTATGGCGATCAAGGCCCGCCAAGAGGGTGATTTAAAGGTGATGCCATTGCAGGGGTAAGCATACCCGTCAAAACCCCTTGATATCATCTAAATCTACACCCATTGCCCGATATGAACTCTGTTGTTAGCAGGGTTGCAAATGGTGCATAGATTTTGAGGTATTTTGTCATTGCGTTGCCATAATTATCCACTATTTGGGGATCATAGAGACAAGCACATCTCTGGTTTTAGACCTACGAAAAAGGAGGCTAACATGACCCGCGACGAACTGAACCGCGAATTGCGTATGCACTCTGCGACATGGCAGGCTGTGGCGCTTGTGTATGGCGTTATCGTAGGCACGTTGGTGCTGTCCGCTATGGCCGTAATATCCTAAGGCACACCGCCTGAGCAATCTGCGGATAATGCGGCACATTTGCCCTGTCATGTGAAACAAACGTCGGGTGGTCATGGGCCATGACGGCGTTTATTACCCGCCCCCTGAATAAAAATCGGGCGCCCTGTTTGGGACGCCCGACCTGCTGGATATGCCCGCCTCAAAAGGAGGCGATCAAAACCTATTTTGACATTTTGGCCGCGGCCGCATCGCCCAGATTTTCGATGCCACGCTCTTCGAGCAATGTGGTCAGCCAATCAGGGTCCATTTCAGGCACTGAGCTAAGCAAGAGATCGGTATAAGGATGGTGCGGAGGCGTGAACATATCGTCCTTTGGCCCCTGCTCCACCACTTTGCCTTGCTGCATCACGACAACCTCATCCGCGATCGAGCGCACAGTGGCCAGATCGTGAGTGATGAACATATACGCCAGATTCAGCTCATTCTGGAGCCGGTCCAGAAGCCGCAGAATGCCTTCGGCCACCAGTTGATCCAGCGCGGACGTGACCTCATCACAGATGATAAAGGCCGGTTCAGCCGCCAGCGCACGGGCAATACCGATGCGCTGTTTCTGACCACCGGACAGCTCGGACGGATACCGGTTGTAAAATTGCGATGGCTCCAGCTCGATCAGATCGAGCAATTCATCCACCCGTGCCTTAAGCGCCGTGCCCTTCAGGCCCGAATAGAATTGCGCCGGACGGCCAATGATCTCTGAGATTCTCACCTTGGGATTCAGCGATGTATCAGCAGACTGATAAATCATCTGGCATTGGCGCAATTCGTCCTTGGAGCGATTGCGATAATCATGCGTGAACGGCGTGCCCCTGAACAAAACCTCGCCTTTGGACGGAGGCAGCAAGCCCGTGATCACCCGCGCTACTGTGGATTTGCCAGAGCCGGATTCACCCACAACGGCCACGGTCATCCCCTCGTAGATGTCAAACGACACATCATCGAGGATTTTGGGGCCAGAGGAATAAGACGCATCCACATGTTGAAGCGAAATCAACGGTGTGGCGTCTTTGGGACGATGCCGTTGTGGGCTTTCAAAGCTGCGAACCGCCCAGAGGGACTTGGTGTAATCCTCTTTCGGGTTGTCCAGCATTTCCTTGGTCGAGGCTTCCTCAACCTCTTCGCCCTTCAGCAACACTTTGATCGTGTCGGCCATCTGCGCCACAACCGCAAGGTCATGGGTGATATAGAGAGCCGCAGTGTTGAACTGCTCCACGATGTCACGAATTGCGGCCAACACCTCAATCTGAGTGGTCACATCCAAAGCTGTGGTCGGTTCATCAAAGATGATGAGATCCGGGCGGCAGGACATGGCCATGGCTGTCATTGCCCGCTGGAGCTGACCACCCGACACCTGGTGAGGATAACGAAATCCAATCTCGGTCGGGTTGGGCAGGCGCAGACGCTTATAGAGGTCCATCGCGTCTTCCTGCGCTTCCATCCGCTTTTGCAGACGGTATTGCAGAGGCGCTTCGGTGTGCTGATCAATGATCTTATGCGCCGGGTTGAACGACGCCGCAGCCGACTGCGCCACATAAGCAATCCGAGAGCCGCGAAGCGCGCGTTTCTCGGATTCAGTGGCGGTGGTCAGCTCCATACCGTCAAACTCGATCGACGAACCTTCGCTGATACGCGTGCCATCGCGGGCATAGCCCATGGCCCCCGCACCGATGGTTGATTTACCGGCTCCGGATTCACCGATCAGGCCCATCACTTCGCCCCGGTGCAGGGTCAGATCGACACCTTTGATGATGTCGACCCATTTTTCATCTGAGTATCCCTCGATCCTCAGATTCTTGATTTCCAGCAGAACGCTTTTGTCATGGCTCATGATTAATGCTCCTTCAGACCAGAGGACCGGAACAACATCCAGTCAACCACGAAGTTGACCGCCACCGTCAGCAGCGCAATGGCTGCCGCCGGAATAAGCGGGGTTATGTCGCCAAATGAGATCAGCGTGGCGTTCTCACGCACCATTGATCCCCAGTCTGCCGTCGGAGGCTGGATACCCAGCCCCAGGAACGACAGGCCCGCGACCAGCA
>DFBW01000244.1:3171-3676 GCA_002366775.1 Roseovarius sp. UBA3070
ACCGGCATGGACGAGCCAAAGATTGACAGCATAAGCAGTGCAAAGATCAGCGACGGGATCGACATGATCACATCGGCGAACCGGCCCATGAACTGGTCAAACCAGCCACCTTTGGTGGCCGCCAGCATCCCAGCGCCCGCGCCCATGAAGAACGCCAGACAAGTTGCTGTCAGCGCCAACCCAACCGAGTTGCGCGTGCCATAAACCAACCGGCTGAACATATCACGGCCCAATTGATCGGCACCCAGCAGCATGTTCTCATCCGCAGGTGCGAAAGCTGCCGAGATAATCTGGGCCTCACCATATGGTGCAATCCACGGCGCAAAGATGCCGGTGATGGCGTAGGTGAAAATCACAAACATCCCGAAGGCAGCTGTCAGAGGTGCTGTGCGCAGCTCTTTGGCAAGTTCGGGCCCTGCCATCATGATCAGGGCCTCGCGGAAGCTGTAGGACACCATGCCCGCCAGCGCCAGCAAACCGGCAAAGGTGGCCACCATAACCAAAG
>DFBW01000244.1:3870-5917 GCA_002366775.1 Roseovarius sp. UBA3070
ACCGCATCGACCAGAACTTGGCCAATTCCGGGATACACAAACACCACCTCCACCAGCACCACACCAGTGATGAGATAGGCCAGGTTCAGCGCGACCACGTTGATGATCGGTGCCCAGGCGTTTGGCAGCGCATGGCGCACGATGACCTTGAGCGGCGGAACCCCCTTAAGCCGCGCCATTTCGATATAGGGCGAGGCCAGAAGGTTGATGATTGCGGCGCGTGTCATCCGCATCATATGCGCCACAACCACCAGAACCAGCGTTAGGGCCGGCAGGAAGGTGCGGTTCAATAGCTCTCCGAAACTCATATCCTTACTCAGACTTGCGATCGCCGGGAACATGTCCCACTTCACCGCAAAATACAGGATCAAAATGTAGCCCAGGAAGAACTCAGGAGACGAGATCGAGGTCAATGTCAGCACGTTGGCCACCCGGTCAAAGATCGAGTTGCGCAACAACGCCACCAGAATGCCAAGGGCAATCGCCACCGGAACCGAGATCACAGCAGCATAGGCCGCAAGGAACAAAGTGTTCATAAACCGCTGGCCGATGACTGAGGACACTTGTTCTCCGGTGACAATCGAATTGCCAAAATCCAGGAACACAGCACTGCTAAGCCATTGCAGATATCTGACCGGTGCAGGCTTATCGAGCCCCATTTCCTTGCGCAAAGCTGCAAGGTTTTCTTCTGTGGCACCCTGCCCCAACACCGCTTGCGCGATATCCCCTGGCAACAGTTCGACCATGAAGAAAATGATGATTGAGATAACGAGCAGAATTACCAACCCGAGACCGAGCCGTTGACCAACAAGCTTCAGTATGTCTCCCATGTGTCCCTCCCTGATTATTTTTTTATTTGTGATTCAGCTTTTAGGAAAAAACCAATCCGGTCAATCCGCTTGGTCGGCTAAGTCGCATGAACCATTATTATTCTGGCGGTCTCGGGGCTGTCTTCTTCAGCCCGCTTCATGATGGTTCCGATTTGGTTCACCTCATGAAAAACCCGGCGCCGATGGGGCGCCGGGTTCTGTTTGATTGCTTAGCCTTCAAACCACCAACGGCTTGCATGGCGATAGCCATCCATTTGCCAAGCTGGCGACAACTGACCACTGTGCTTTACATTTGCACGACGGCCATAGACGAAGTTCGGGAAATACGGAATGACCGTCGCCCCTTCATCACGCGAGATCATACCCATCTCATGGTACATCTCGGCGCGTTTAACATCGTCCAGTTCTGCCTTGGCTTGCAGCAGCACTTCGTTAAAGCGCGCATTCTGGAAGTGCGACTCGTTCCAGGCGGCATCGTCTTTATACGCCAACGTATACATCACATCGGGTGTCGGACGCGCGCCCCAGGTGACCATGCACCAAGGCTTGACCAGCCATACATCCGACCAATAGCCATCGTTCGGCTCACGCACGACCTTGATGTTGATACCTGCCGGTTTGGCGTGCTCAGCATAAAGGACGGCTGCATCCACAGCCCCTGTGGTGATCGATTCAGCTGTCGACAAGCTGACATCAAGACTGTCCAGGCCCGCCTGTTTCAGGTGGAATTTGGCTTTGTCCGGGTCATATGCACGCTGCTCAATTTCCGATGGGAAATATGGCATCGCAGGCGAATGATGGAAGTCATTACCGATGGTGGCCGCCCCGAAGGTGATCTTTTCGATCAGTTCTTCGCGGTTGATCGAATACTTCAGCGCCAGGCGCACATCATTGTTGTCGAACGGGGCGACATCCATATGCATCGGCATGGTGATGCACTGCGCCGACGATACGTTGTCAACTTCGACATTGGGGTCACGCGCAAGAAGGCCAAGTGTCTTGTTTTCCAGCAGCGAACAGGCGTCCACATCACCAGTGACAAGCGCCGTCTGACGCGCGTTCGGGTCGTTGATGACCAGATACTCGACTTCATCGAACCAAGCGCCTTCACCGTGCCATTCTTCGTGACGTACGAATGTCGCCCCCACGCCGAACTCCAGGTTGACAACCTTGTATGGTCCGCAGCCTTCGCCGGACTGCCAGTTGGCGGTGCCATC
>DFBW01000213.1:0-11381 GCA_002366775.1 Roseovarius sp. UBA3070
CCAGGCCATGTGGCGATCATCATGGATGGCAATGGCCGGTGGGCCCAAAGCCGGGGGCGGCCGCGCTTGTTTGGCCACCGCGCCGGTGCGCGCCGGGTCCGCGAAATTGTCAGTGCCTGCCCTGATCTGGGTGTGAAATACCTGACGATCTTTGCCTTTTCGACAGAAAACTGGAAGCGCACGCAGTCAGAAGTGGCCGGGTTGATGAGCCTGTTTCGCCGCTACATCATGAAGGAAATGCAAGCCTTCGTGAAAGAGAACGTGCGGGTGCGCTTTATTGGTGATCGCCCGCGTCTGGACAAAAAGCTGCGCGGGTTGATGGATGAGGCCGAAGCGATGACCTCCGGCTGTACTGGCACCAACCTGACGATTGCGCTGAACTATGGCGGGCGCGATGAGGTGTCTCGCGCCACAAAACGGTTGGCACAGGATGTGGCAGCGGGGCGGCTTGACCCGGAAAAAGTGGATGAAGAAACGCTGCCAAAGTATTTGGATACATGCGTTTTACCTGATCCAGACCTTGTGATCCGCACCAGCGGAGAGGCGCGTATTTCCAACTTCCTGTTGTGGCAATCGGCCTATGCTGAATACGAGTTTATTGATACGCTCTGGCCGGATTTTACGGCCGAAAAATTTGACGAATTGCTGAGCCATTATGGCACCCGCGACCGCCGTTTTGGGGCTGTGTCTGCATGAGCGCATCCTCGCAATGGGCTGATTTGGCACCTCGGGTGTTCTCGGGGGTGATCATGCTGATCGTGGGGGCGCTGGCTGTATATTTTGGCGGCTGGCCGTTCAGGGGGCTGATCTGGGGTATCGGCGGGCTGATGATGTGGGAACTGGCGCGCATGTTTGACGCTGAATTTCCACTGGGGCTGGGGCTTATCGGGGCTTTGACACTGGCGCTGTCAGAACTCATTTCAGGGCTGACAATGACCCCGCTGTTCATTGTGCCATTGATCATCGCGGCCACATTGGTGGCGGTTGGGCAGGTGAAATCTGACCGCGTAAGGTTTGGGGCTTATACCGCATGGATCCTTGCGGGCAGCCTTGCTTTGATGATGCTGCGTTTACAGGATGGGATCGTTTGGGCGCTGTGGTTGATCCTCGTTGTGATTATGTCAGACGTTGCGGGCTATTTCGCCGGGCGCATGTTGGGCGGGCCAAAGTTCTGGCCTGCCATCAGCCCCAAGAAAACCTGGTCCGGTACCATCGCTGGCTGGTTGGGCGCGGCGGTCATTGGCCTGATATTCATGGGGCCAACCGGGGCAGGGGTGATGTTGATCCCCTTGTCGATGCTCACCGGGTTTGCAGGCCAAATGGGTGATATCGCCCAAAGTGCCCTCAAACGCCGCAAGGGTGTGAAAGACAGCTCAGACTTGCTTCCGGGCCATGGCGGTGTGTTTGACCGCTTTGATGCCATGCTGGGGGCCTCAACTTTTGTGGCGCTGCTTTGGATCACTGGTTGGGTGCCTGCGCTGTCATGAAACGTATCAGCATTCTTGGCGCAACCGGCTCGGTTGGGCAAAACACGCTTGATCTGGTGCGCCGCACCCCCGAACGCTTTACGGTGGTGGCCCTGACCGGCGGGCACAATATCACCCAACTGGCCGCCGATGCGATTGAGTTTCAGGCCGAATTGGCCGTGACGGCCCATGAGGATCTGCTTGAGGATTTGCGCGCCGCACTCAGCCATACACAAATTGAGGTGGCCGCTGGCGCCACTGCCCTGATCGAGGCCGCGGCCCGCCCGGCCCAATGGATCATGTCCGCGATTGTTGGCGTGGCGGGGCTGCCGCCCAGCTTTGAGGCGCTCAAACAAGGCACGACACTGGCGTTGGCCAACAAGGAATCACTGGTGACGGCCGGGCAATTGTTGATGAACACTGCGCGGGTGAACCACGCGCGCATAATCCCTGTGGATAGCGAACATTCGGCTATTTATCAGGCGCTTGTGGGCGAAGATACCGCCGCTGTCAGCCGTGTGGTGATCACCGCATCTGGGGGGGCGTTCCGGGACTGGCCGATTGAAGAGTTGCAAAACGCGACCCTGGAGCAAGCCAGCAACCACCCCAACTGGGACATGGGCCAGCGCATCACGATTGATAGCGCGTCGATGTTCAACAAGGCGATGGAGGTGATTGAGGCGCGCGAGTTTTTCGGGTTTGACCCCGAGCAGATCGAAGTGCTGGTGCATCCCGAGAGCATTGTGCACGCTATGGTCGGGTTTTGCGATGGTGGCTTTATGGCCCATGTTGGCCCGCCTGATATGCGCCACGCCATTGGCTATGCCCTGAACTGGCCACAGCGTGAGGTCTTGCCCGTGGAGCCGCTGGATCTGGCCGGTATCGGGCAGTTGAACTTTCAAACACCGGACCCCGCGCGCTATCCTGCGTTGCGTTTGGCCCGCGAGGTGATGGAGCGGCGGGGCCTGTCGGGCGCCGTGTTCAACGCGGCCAAAGAGCGTGCGATGGATCATTTCATCGACGGGCGCATCGGCTTTGCTGATATGGCGCAGGTGATTGAGCAGGTGCTGACCCAAGTGTCAGCCGACAATGGCCTTATTGATGCCGAGATTACCCTTGATCAGGTGCTGCAAGTGGACCATCTGTCTAGGAACAATGCTGACCGAGTGGTCAAAGGGATGAACAGTTAGGAATATCGCGTGGATGTAGTTGGCCTTCTGCCGCAGTTCGGAAATCTTTTCATGACGATTGCTGCCTTTGTGGTGGCCCTTTCGGTGATCGTGGCGGTGCATGAATATGGCCACTACATTGTCGGACGCTGGTCAGGCATCAAGGCTGATGTCTTCTCGCTTGGGTTTGGTCCGGTGTTGTTTTCAAGGGTGGATAAACACGGCACACGCTGGCAATTTGCCCTGCTGCCCTTTGGTGGCTATGTGAGATTCAAGGGCGACGCCAATGCCGCCAGCGCCAACACAACCGACACCATCAGTGATTTATCCCCCGAAGAACGCCGCCAAACCATGCAGGGTGCCCCGTTGTGGGCGCGCTCCGCCACGGTGGCCGCGGGCCCGGTGTTCAATTTTATCCTGTCGTTTTTTGTGTTTGCTGGGCTGTTGATGGCCGGTGGCAAGGCAATTGAACCGCTGACCATTGGAGAACTCAAACCCCTGCCGGTTGAGGGTGTCATGTTGCAGACCGGGGATGTTCCCATTTCAATTGCAGGGCTGCCTTGGCCAGATCGCACAGATCGGGAAGCCAACGACGCCTTTTCTGAGGCGCTCCCCAATGAGCCGCTGTTGGATTATGTCGTTCATCGGGATGGGAGCGTTGTTACCGTGAAAGGTCCGCATCCGTTGCCTCCTCTGGCGGACCGAATTATTCCACTTTCAGCTGCATATACGGCAGGGATACGGGCGGGCGATGTTATTACTGCCATTGATGGCGAACCGATTTATGCGTTTTCCCAACTTCGCAAAACGGTAGAATCTTCGGAAGGCCGTGCGATTCCTATAAAAATCTGGCGCGCAGGAGAAATGGTTGATTTTGTTCTGGTCCCTAAGCGTTCGGACGAGCAGCAAACAGAAGGCGGTTATAAAACCTTTTGGCGGATCGGCATTGGAAGTAGCAGTGCATTTAAACCCGCAACGCAAAACCTTGATGTGATCTCGGCGCTTCAGGGAGGTGCAAAATCAGTTTGGGCAGTGATCACAGGATCTTTGTCGGGGCTGTATCACATGATCACTGGGGCCATCAGTAGCTGCAACATGTCCGGACCCATTGGTATCGCCAAAGCATCAGGTGCAATGGCAAGCCAAGGCGCAATGAGTTTTGTGGAGTTCATTGCGCTGCTGTCCGCCGCTGTGGGCCTGTTGAACCTGATGCCGATCCCGGTTTTGGATGGCGGGCATCTGGTGTTTTTTGGCTATGAGGCCGTGTTCAAAAAACCCCCATCCGAGCGCGCCTTGCGTGTGCTGATGGGGGTCGGACTGACGCTGGTGCTGGGGTTGATGGTGTTTGCGCTGAGCAATGATCTTTTCTGCCCCTAAAGGCGGGTTGCCCAATTCTTGCCCCATTTAGGGGCGAAGTTTTGCCATATTCGGCGGGTATTCATGACCCAACGTAAGCAAAATTGAAGAAAGTGCCATGCAACATATCGTAAGCGGATATACTGGGCTTAGCCTGCTGTTTAACCTGAACTGGGACCGGATGCTGTATCTGGTGACCATATTGGTGGCATTGCTTTCCGGCGCGTTCCTCGGCTCGGTTCTATAAACCTGGACTGTCGTTAATTGGTGGCATTCAAGCGGCACTGTGCCGCAAAGTTCTCAACCTCTCATTGGCGTTTTGACAAGGGCAGATAGACCCGTTACTGACTTCTGTTAATGGGATGTCTGACGGGTTCGAAGCATGTTTAAAACTATATTGAGGCGCAGTATTACGGGCATGGGTACAAAGGCTGATACAAGCCTGATCCATTCGTTTATTCTGGCAATCATTACAATCATTTGTCTGGGCCTGCCTGATGCGGCCTCGGCGCAGAGCTACCGCTTTTCGTCGGTGTCGATCGAGGGCAATCAACGGGTAGAGGCGGGTACAATCCTGAGCTATGCCGGAATCGCCCGCGGTGAAACTGTCTCGGCGGATCAGTTGAACAGCGCATATCAACGTATTTTGGCCAGTGGCCTGTTTGAATCTGTGGAAATAGACCCGCAAGGCAGTCAGTTGGTGATCAAAGTCACTGAATACCCCACCATCAACAAGGTGGCGTTTGAGGGCAACAAACGCCTGAAAGACGAAGACCTGGCAGGCTTTATCGAAAGCACATCCCGCCAGGTGTTCAGCCCCACCAAGGCCGAGCGTGACGCCGCCGTAATCACCGAAGCCTATGAGGAAAACGGCCGGGTATCGGCGCGTGTAACGCCCCGTATCATCCGGCGCAGCGACAACCGCGTTGATCTGGTGTTTGAGATCTTTGAGGGCCGTCTGACCGAAGTGAACCGCATTGGTTTTGTTGGCAACCGCAATTATTCTGATCGCCGCCTGCGCCGCGCCATCGACAGTAAACAAGCAGGCCTGCTGCGTGCTCTGATTGGGCGTGACACTTTCGTTGAAGATCGTGTTGAGTTTGACAAACAGCTGTTGCTCGATTTCTACCAATCCCGTGGATACATTGATTTCCGTGTCACCGGCGCCAACGCCGAGCTGGCCCGCGAGCGCGACGCCTATTTCGTGACCTTCAACATTCAGGAAGGTCAGCAGTTCAAGTTCGGTGAAATCACCACTGTGTCCGATATGGAGGGGGCAGACGCCGATGAGTTCCACGCGGTTCTGAAGGTCAAGCCGGGCGTTGTTTACTCACCCACTTTGGTGGAAAACTCGATTGCCCGTATGGAACGCCTGGCCGTTAAGAAGGGCCTGGATTTTCTGCGGGTTGAGCCGCGTATCACCCGCAATGACCGCGATCTGACACTTGATGTTGAATTCGCGCTGACCAAAGGCCCACGCGTCTTTGTGGAACGCATTGATGTTGAGGGCAACACCACCACGCTTGACCGTGTGATCCGCCGCCAGTTTGATACGGTTGAGGGGGATCCCTTTAATCCGCGTGCCATTCGTGAGGCGGCCGAGCGGATCAAAGCCCTGAACTATTTCGCCAATTCCTCGGTGGACGCCCGCGAAGGCTCGCGTCCTGATCAGGTGGTGATTGATGTGGATGTGGAAGAAACCACAACCGGTACACTGTCGTTCGGTGTCAGCTATTCGACCAACTCAGGTGTTGGGGCCACAGCCGGCTTTACCGAACGCAACTTCCTTGGCCGGGGGCAAACCCTGTCGGCCAATGTCACAGCATCCTCCAACAACGCGCAATATTCGCTGGCATTTGCAGAGCCGGCGTTTCTGGGCCGCGATGTCGAATTCAGCTTTATTTCGTCGTTGACCGAAACCGCTGGTGACACCAACGAGTTTTACGACAGCATTCTGGGGTCGTTCCGCCCCGGCCTTACCTTTCCGGTCAGTGAAAATGGTCGGCTGTCCTTATTCTATAGCGCCACCTACGGCGAAATGAACGACTATTTCGGCGCATTTCGTGATGACACCACCACCGTCCCAATTGAACCAACCGGAATCTTAGGGTCCGAAGCCAATAAGGGGGGGCTGTTCTCCAGTGCGATCGGCTATAATTACACCCTTGATACACGCCGCACCGGGCTGGACCCCACGCGCGGTGTGCTCTTGTCCTTCGGTCAGGAATTTGCCGGGGTGGGTGGCGATCAGGAGTTTGTGAAATCCACAGGCCGTATCATTGGCCAAACCCGCATTCTGAACGAAGAAGTCACGCTTCGGGCCACGCTGGAAGGCGGCGCGCTGAACTATTTTGGTGGGCAGGAAAGCCGCGCCATTGATCGGTTCAGCCAGCAGATTATTCGTGGGTTTGAGCCCAACGGCATAGGCCCCACTGAAGGCGGCGAACATTTGGGCGGTGATTTCTATGCTGCGCTTAAGTTTGAAGCCGAGTTCCCCCTTGGTCTGCCCGAAGAATACGGGATTTCGGGTGGGGCTTTCTACGATATAGGCGCCATCTGGGGCGTGGACACCACCAATGCGGTCGGCGCTTTGTCCTCAACCGGGTTTGAGGATCGTCACGCCGTTGGTGTGTCACTGTTCTGGGAATCGCCCTTCGGTCCGCTGCGCATGAACTTCAGCCAGGCGTTGAAGAAAGAGCCCGGCGACATCGAGCAGACCTTTGACCTGACGGTCAAATCGGAATTCTGATGCGACTGGCAATCTTTGGCTGGTTGGTCCTTGGCGCGGTGCTGCTTTGCGCCGCGCCTTTTGCTGCTAAGGCGCAAAATGTTGGGATCGTACAAAGCGATGTTCTGGTGCTTGATCCGGACCGGCTGTTCAAGGAAACACTGTTTGGCCAACGGTTGAACAGTGAATATCTGAAACAACGCGAGCAATTGAGCGCGTTGAACGATCAAAGAAGCGCTGACCTCGAAGCCGAGGAACAGGCCCTCACGGATTTGCGCGCGCAGAAAACCCCAGAAGAATTCCGCGATCTGGCAGATGCTTTTGATACCAAAGTGCAGCAGATCCGCCGTGACAGTGACCGCGCTGTGCGTGATCTTGAATTGAGCCGCGAGCGCGCACCGGGGATTTTCATGCGCGCGGTTCAACCGGTTCTGATCGAACTGATGCGCGATGCCGGTGGGGCCGTCGTGATGGATGTGCGCACAGTATTGTTGCGCTCTGATGTGATTGATATCACCGATGTGGCTATCGCGCGGATTGACCTGCGTATCGGCTCCGGCCCGGCTGGCACGTCTTCGGGGGACGATCAGCAGTAACTTGCCCGGCCCCGACCTTGTTGATAGGACGGGCACAAAGACATCACTGAAAGGGACATCTCATGAGTGAGCCGCTCAAAACCGCAGATATTCATCTGATCCAGCGGCTTATCCCGCATCGTTATCCGTTTTTGCTGGTGGATAAGGTGATTGATATTGACGGGTATCAATCGGCAACTGGCATCAAGAATGTCTCAATGAATGAGCCGCATTTTCAGGGCCATTTCCCCGGCAAACCTATCATGCCCGGCGTCACCATTGTTGAGGCAATGGCGCAGACGTCGGCCGTGATGGTGGGGGCCGCTTTGGGCATGGAAGACAAGAATATGCTGGTCTATTTCATGTCGATCGACAAATGCAAATTCCGCCGCATGGTTGTGCCCGGCGACGTGCTGGAAATGCGTGTCTCAACTCTGCGCGGCAAGCCTGGCGGCAAAGTCTGGCGTTTTGGCGGTGTGGCCACTGTTGAGGGCGAAATGGCCACCGAAGTGGAATTCACGGCCATGATGGACCTGAACACAGGGGCATGAGCATGACAGAAACCTTCATCCACCCCGGCGCCATCGTCGAAGATGGTGCGCAGATTGGGCAAGGTGTCCGCATCGGGCCGTTTTGCCATATTGCGGCTGAGGTCGTGTTGGGCGACAGGGTGCAAATCAAATCTCATGTGGTTGTGAGCGGGCAGACCAGTATCGGCGAAGACACCGTGATCTGGCCGTTCTGTTGCATCGGCGAAGTGCCACAAGACCTGAAATTCAAGGGCGAAGAAACCCGCCTTGAAATAGGCGCGCGCAACCGTATTCGTGAACATGTGACGATGAACACCGGCACCGAAGGTGGCGGCGGTGTCACGCGCGTTGGCGATGATGGCCTGTTTATGGCCGGGTGCCATGTGGCCCATGATGCCCGTGTCGGTAACCGTGTGATTATTGTGAACAATGCCGCTCTTGCTGGCCATTGTGTGATCGAAGACGACGTGATCATCGGTGGCCTGTCAGGCGTGCATCAATGGGTGCGCATCGGGCAGGGCGCCATCATCGGGGCCGTCACCATGGTGACCAATGATGTGATTCCCTATGGTCTGGTTCAGGCCCCGCGCGGGGAATTGGATGGGCTTAACCTGGTGGGTCTGAAACGCCGCGGTGTGGCGCGTGCGGATATCACTGCGTTGCGCGCGGCATTCCAGATGCTGGCACAGGGCGAGGGCGCCTTTCAGGACCGCGCCCGGCGTCTGGGCGAGGAAGCCGAAAGCGAATATGTTCTTCAGATCGTGGACTTTGTAACCGGTGAAAGCGATCGCTCGTTCCTGACACCGGGTCAGGTCTGAGATGAGCGGGCCATTGGCCATATTGGCGTGTGGCGGCAGCTTGCCGGTGCAATTGGTCAAAGCATACCCAAACGCATTGCGATTTAGCCTGAAGGGCATTCCGCACGACTTGGGGGACATCACCCAAGAGCATCAGATTGAAAAGCTGGGCGGGCTGTTTGCCGCAATGAAAGACGCAGGCGTGCACCGTGTTGTCTTTGCTGGCGGTCTTGCGCGCCCGGCGCTGAACCCGGCCGAGCTGGACCCGGTTACACTGGCGTTGGTGCCGCGCATCATGGCGGCGATGCAGGGCGGGGATGATGGGCTGCTCCGTCAGGTCATTGAAATATTTGAAGAACAGGGGTTCGCAGTGATCGGCGTCCATGAGCTGCTGCCTGATCTGACAGCCACATCTGATTTGCAGGTGGGCACCCCATCCGACGCCGACCTGACAGATGCCACCCGCGCCTGGGATATTCTGAGCGCCTTGTCGCCGCTGGACGTGGGGCAGGGCTGTGTTGTGGCGGGGGGGCAATGTCTGGGTATTGAAACCATTCAGGGCACGGATGCCTTGCTGGGGTTTGTGACGGGCACGCCGGACACCCTGAGAAACGGGGCCAAGGGCGTGTTTGTGAAAGCTGCCAAACGGGGGCAAGACCTGCGCGTGGATATGCCCGCCATTGGCCCGCGCACCATTCAGGCGGTGGCGGATGCGGGGCTGGCCGGTTTGGTGATTGAAACAGGCCGCGTGATGATCCTGGAGCGCACAGCCACATTGGACGCGGTCAAAAAGGCCGGGCTTTTCCTGACAGCCCGCACCCTGTGATGCGGGTCTTTCTGGTCGCCGGAGAGCCCTCGGGCGATAAGTTGGGCGCGGCCTTGATGGCCGGGTTGAAACAGCTCAGCGAGGTTGAGTTTCTGGGCGTCGGTGGACCACTGATGCAGGCCGAGGGCATGGTCAGCCAGTTTCCCATGGACGAGCTAAGCGTCATGGGGCTGGCCGAAGTCCTGCCCAAATACCCCGCGCTGCGTCGCCGGTTGCACCAAACAGCCGAGGCCGTGCTTAAGGAAAAACCCGATGTGCTGATCACCATCGACAGCCCGGATTTTTGCCTGCGTGTCGCCAAACTGGTCAAGGCGAAAAGCGCCATCAGAACAGTGCATTACGTTGCCCCTTCGGTTTGGGCATGGCGCGCAGGGCGGGCCAGGGAAATGGCGCATTACATTGATCATGTCCTGGCGTTACTGCCGTTTGAGCCACCCCTTATGCAAGCCGAAGGGATGCAATGTGATTTTGTCGGCCACCCAGTTGTGAGCGAGCCGGTGCCATCGCACAAAGACATCTCAGATTTCCGCCATAAGCACGCATTGGGCACAGACCCGATTTTGTTGGTTCTGCCCGGTTCACGGCGCTCTGAGGTGATGCGTTTGGCGCCCAGATTTGGCGAGGCCTTGCGCACCGTGTTGGACCAATACCCCGATCTTCGGCTGGTCGCCCCAACCACCACCGCCGCAGAACCTGTGTTGCGAGAGGCGGTCAAGGAATGGCCCGCCGAGCCAATCATATTGGCGCAAGGCGAGATGAGGCCCAGCGACTATGCCTTTGAAAAAATTTGCGCTTTTTATGCTGCCAATTACGCTCTGGCGGCCTCTGGCACTGTGTCACTTGAGCTGGCCGCCGCAGGCACGCCCATGGTGATTGCCTATGACGCCAACTGGCTGACCCGCCAGATTGTGTCGGCGATGATCAAAGTGGACACGGTAACGCTGGTTAATCTGGTGTCAGACACCCGCGCGGTGCCAGAATTCATCGGCAAGGATTGCCGCGCGGATCTGATCGGCGCAGGCGTGTTGAAAATGATCGCTGATCACGCCGAGCAGTTGGATGCAATGCGCATCACGATGGAGCGTCTCGGGCAAGGCGCAGAAGCGCCGGGGTTGCGTGCCGCACGGGCGGTGTTGAACCGGCTGTAGTTTTGAATGACGAGGCAAGCTGCGCCTCGCGCCATTTTCAGAGCAAAGCGATCAATACCCGCGCCAGATCCAGCCACCGCCTAAGATGCGCGTGCCGTCGGTTTCATAAAACACACAGGCCTGACCGGGGGATACGCCTTCTTCGGGTGTCAGTAATTCGACCTCAGCCTCGGTTGCTGAGATAGGCCGGATGATCGCTGCGCGCGGCGGGCGGGTAGAGCGGACTTTGACCGACACATGCCATTCATCTTGCGCGGTCAGTTCTGTATCGCCCAGCCAGTTGATTTCGCGCACCGGGATGGTGCGCGTTGTCAGCAGGTCTTTGGGGCCGACCACAACCTGTTTGGCGTCCACATCCAGTTTGACCACATAAAGAGGGTCGGCCAATCCGCCGATTCCCAGTCCTCGGCGTTGGCCAATCGTATAGTGGATCACGCCGTTATGATCACCCAGCACATTGCCCTCAATATCAATGATATGGCCCGGCTCAGCCGCACCGGGGCGCAGTTTTTCGATCACCGAGGCATAGTTGCCATCGGGCACAAAGCAGATGTCCTGACTGTCGGGTTTGTCGGCCACGACCAGATCATATTTGGCCGCCAGCGCGCGTGTGGCATCCTTGGAGGGCAAATGCCCCAAAGGAAAGCGCAGAAAGGCCAGTTGCTCGGGCGTGGTGGAAAACAGGAAATAGGATTGATCACGGTTGGCATCCACAGCGCTGTGCAATTCAGGGCCAAGGGGGCCAGATTTGCGCTGAATGTAGTGGCCTGTGGCCATGCAATCGGC
>DFBW01000213.1:11403-17623 GCA_002366775.1 Roseovarius sp. UBA3070
GGCGTGGCGCCCGCCAGATAGCTGTCGGCAAATTCGTCAATCACCGCATCCTTAAAGATGTTTTCGTAATCCAGCACATAATGCGGAAATCCCATATCTTCGGCCACGCGGCGGGCATCGTGGATGTCCACACCGGCACAACACGCGCCTTTTTTGGCCAGCGCCGCACCGTGGTCATACAGCTGCAAAGTCACCCCGATCACGTCATAGCCTTCCTCGGCCAGCTGTGCGGCCACAACCGAGCTGTCCACACCTCCCGACATCGCCACAACGACTCGCGTTTGGGCAGGGGGCTTGGGGATACCAAGCGAATTCAAGGGATGGTCAAGCGGCATGTGGCACCTCGGGGCGTGTCTGTGGGGCGTGGCTGTTGCGCGCTATATAGGGGCTTTGCCCTCAGGTTTGAACCAGCATTCGTTCAGGCCCGCTGACAGGTCAGTCATGTAAGGCGTTTTGGCAAGAAGCTATATCGCACGCTACGCTCAAAACACTTTAGGGCGGGGTTTATAAAAATCTGAAACAGTTCGTCGATCTGGCTTCATTCGTCTTTAAACCTGCGCACGTCATTGTGTGGTTATCCATAAGGGCGAGACAGATGTATCTAAAGAAAGTAGACGGCCCGCGCGCGGTCACATTACCAGACGGATCAACCATGACCCGTGCTGATCTTCCGGCACCCACAACCGGGCGTTGGGTGGCCTCTCGTAAGTTGGCAGTCGTGCGCGGGGTGCTTTATGGGCTGATCACGCAAGCCGAAGCCTTGGCGCGCTATGACCTAAGTCAGGATGAATTTACTGAATGGGTGCGGGCAGTTAGTGACCATGGCGAAGAGGCTTTGAAGGCCACAGCACTAAAAAACTATAGACAACCATAAGTAGAATTCGCACAATGTTCTCCTAAGGTAACGTGTGGTTAACCAATATTGGTCAGTTTGATCCCAGACAATATGACTTAGCGGAGAAATTAAATGCGTGTCCTTTTGGTGGAAGACGATCCAACCACATCTAAAAGCATCGAACTGATGCTCACCCATGCCAACCTGAACGTTTATACAACGGACTTAGGAGAAGAGGGGATCGATCTGGCCAAACTATATGACTACGATTTGATCCTTCTTGACCTCGGGTTGCCCGATATGGACGGCCATGATGTGTTGCGCCAACTGCGGCTGGCACGCGTAGATACGCCGGTGCTGATCCTTTCAGGATCAGACGACAATGAAAACAAGCTGAAGGGATTTGGCTTTGGCGCAGATGATTACCTGACCAAACCGTTCCACCGTGATGAATTGGTGGCGCGTATTCATGCCATCATCCGGCGATCCAAAGGACATTCGCAGTCAGTTATTTGCACAGGTGTGATCAATGTGAATCTTGATGCCAAGACAGTGGATGTGGGGGGTAAAACCGTACATCTGACCGGCAAGGAATATCAGATGCTGGAACTGCTGAGCCTGCGCAAGGGCACCACACTGACGAAGGAAATGTTTCTGAACCACCTGTATGGCGGCATGGATGAACCCGAGTTGAAAATCATCGACGTCTTCATTTGCAAACTTCGCAAAAAGTTGAGCGAAGCCACGGGCGGAAACAACTACATCGAAACGGTTTGGGGCCGGGGCTATGTGCTGCGTGATCCTGCGCCCGAAGAGATGGATGACCCGCGCGTCGCCGTTGGCGCCTGAACCACAGGCCAGGGTCCGGATGCACTGGACCTTGGCCCAACACGGCCCTATCACCTTGTGAAGTGAGCGGGGGGCCAGGCTGGCTCCGAAAGATCAGGGGGCGGCCATTGCCGGACAGCAACACAACCAGCGACATTGCCATTGATGCGCTAAACGCAGATCAGGCCAGAACAGAACTGGCCCGTCTGTCTGTTGACATGGCGCGCGCCAACGCCGCCTATCACCGCGATGACCAGCCAGATATCAGCGACGCCGAATATGACGCCCTCAAGGCGCGCAATCTGGCCATTGAAGCGCGGTTTCCCAATCTCAAACGTGCCGACAGCCCAAGTGAGCAAGTGGGGGCCGCTCCTGCGGATGGGTTCAGCAAAGTGGCACATGTCGTGCGGATGTTGTCACTTTCCAATGCCTTTGATGACGTAGACATTCAAGAGTTTGACGATCGTATCCGCCGCTACCTGGGCTTAAGTAACGACGCCCCCTTGGCCTATACTTCGGAACCCAAGATCGACGGGCTTAGCCTGAGTTTGCGATATGAAGCAGGCCAATTGGTGCAAGCCGCCACCCGTGGTGATGGGGCTGTAGGCGAAAATGTTACCGCCAATGCGCGCACCATTTCGGACATCCCGCAGATCCTGATCGGTGCTCCAGATGTGCTGGAAGTGCGCGGCGAAGTCTATATGAGCCATGTTGATTTTGAAGCGCTGAACGCGCGGCAGGCCGAAAGGTCTGACAAGCAGTTTGCCAATCCCCGCAACGCCGCTGCCGGATCGCTCAGGCAGTTGGATGCCAGCGTTACCAAATCCCGCCCACTACGGTTTTTTGCATATGCTTGGGGGGATGTGTCTGCGCCGCTTGGCGATACTCAGGTGCAGGCCATCGAGCGATTGGAGGAACTTGGATTTCAGACCAACACGCTAACTGCTTTGTGTGACGGCCCCCAGGCATTGCTGGATCACTACGCAAAAATTGAACAGGCCCGCGCAACGCTGGGCTATGACATTGATGGCGTGGTCTACAAGGTCAACGATTTGGCGCTGCAACAGCGGCTTGGGTTTCGATCAACCACACCTCGGTGGGCCATTGCCCATAAGTTCCCGGCCGAGCTGGCCTGGACGCGGTTGGAAGGCATTGATATTCAAGTGGGCCGCACGGGCGCGCTTTCACCTGTGGCACGGCTTTTGCCTGTCACTGTCGGCGGTGTTGTTGTGTCAAATGCCACGCTGCACAACGAAGACTACATCAAGGGCCGCGATAATACCGGTGGCGAAATTCGCGGTGGCAAAGACATTCGTGTGGGCGATTGGGTGCAGGTGTACCGCGCCGGCGATGTGATCCCGAAAGTGGCGGATGTTGACCTGACCAAACGTCCTGATGATGCCGAACCTTATGCATTTCCACAAACCTGCCCTGAATGTCACTCCGCCGCCATCCGCGAGGACGGCGATGCCGTACGCCGTTGCTCGGGTGGGCTGATCTGCCCGGCGCAGGCGATGGAAAAGCTCAAGCATTTCGTTAGTCGCGCCGCCTTTGATATTGAAGGCCTGGGCGCCAAACAGGTGGAGCAGTTTTACCGTGATGGTTGGGTGCACGAGCCCGCCGATATTTTCACCCTGCGCGCGCGGTATGGCACCGGATTGCAGCAACTTAAAAACCGCGAAGGCTGGGGTGATAAAAGCGCCGACAACTTGTTTCAGGCGATTGACGATAAACGCGCGATTGAACTGAAGCGGTTTTTGTTTTCGTTGGGCATTCGACATGTCGGCGAAGTGGCCGCCGGCGATCTGGCCCGCCATTACGGCGATTGGCCAGCGCTGATTGCGACGCTGGATGCGGCAGGGCCGACCGCCATGTCTCATCTGCAAGCGGATGCTGCTGAAGTGGCCGAGCGACAAGCCGCAGCCAAAGAAGGCCGCAAGCCCAAGATCAAAGCCACGCGGGATGCGATCTGGGCGCAGGTCAATCCCACCGCAAAAACCGCCTGGGATGATCTTACGGGGATTGATGGGATCGGCGATACCGTTGCGGTTTCCCTTGTCACCAGCCTGCAGCAAGAGGCCGAGCGCGCCTCGATTTCCCGGCTGGTGGCCGAGCTGGACATTCAACCCGATGATACACCCGCCAACACTGACAGCCCCGTGGCTGGCAAGACAGTGGTCTTCACCGGCACCTTGGAAAAGATGACCCGCGCCGAAGCCAAGGCGCGCGCCGAGGCGCTGGGGGCCAAGGTCTCAGGCTCGGTCTCTGCCAAAACCGATCTGTTGGTGGCCGGGCCGGGGGCCGGCAGCAAGGCCAGGAAAGCCGCAGATCTGGGCGTCAAAACGCTGGATGAAGATGGCTGGCTGGCATTGATCGGCGCATCATGAGCACACGTCCCGAAATACTCTTTCCGCTGTTTGCAGATTTGGAAACCCTAGACGGCATTGGCCCCAAAACAGCCAAAGCGCTGGAGGCACTGGCAATAACAAAGCCCAAGGACATGCTGTTTACCTTGCCACACACCGGCGTGGACCGGCGCAAGCGCGCCACGGTGCAAGGCGCAGAGCTGCCGGGTGTTGTGACCGTTGAGGTCACTGTCGGCCAACATCGCCACCCCACCAAACGCGGCGGGGCCTACCGGGTGAATGTCGAAGATGCCGCGACCAGTTTTCAGCTGGTGTTCTTTCATGCGCGCGATGACTATCTGCGCAAAATCCTGCCCACTGGTGCGCGGCGCATCGTATCGGGCAAGGTGGAATTGTTTGATGGCATCGCCAATATGGTGCACCCCGATCATGTGCTTGAGGTGCTGGACGCGGGCGAAATCCCTGATTTTGAACCGATCTATCCGCTGACAGCAGGCGTGACCCAAAAAACCATGCGCAAGGCGGCAGCGGCGGCTGTGACACGCGCGCCGGAGTTGGGCGAATGGATTGACCCCGCGCAAAAGGCCCAAACAGGATGGCCCGATTGGCAGGCCGCGATTGTCACGGCTCATGCGCCGCAAAACATGCAGGATCTGTCCTCAACCCATCCGGCGCGCGAACGGCTGGCCTATGATGAATTGATGGCGCATCAAATGACTTTGGCCTTGGCCCGCTCTCAATTGCGCCGTGCCAAGGGCCGCGAAACCGTGGGCACCGGTATCCTGCAGGCCCGTGTCTTAGAGGCCTTGCCCTACACCCCGACCGGGGCTCAAACCCGCGCCATTGCCGAAATAGCGGCCGACATGGCCAAGCCCCAAAAGATGAACCGCCTGTTGCAGGGCGACGTAGGTGCTGGCAAAACATTGGTGGCCTTCAAGGCGTTGTTGATTGCCGTTGAAGCAGGCGGGCAGGGCGTGATGATGGCCCCCACGGAAATATTGGCGCGCCAACATCTGGAAGGGCTGCGCCCCTTGGCACAAAGCGCCGGTGTCGTGCTGGAAATCCTGACAGGCCGTGACAAGGGCGCGGAGCGACGCGCCAAACTTGCGGCCCTGGCTGCGGGTAAAATCCAGATTCTGGTGGGCACTCATGCTGTGTTTCAAAAG
Organism: Roseovarius sp. UBA3070; assembly: GCA_002366775.1. Lineage (GTDB taxonomy): Bacteria > Pseudomonadota > Alphaproteobacteria > Rhodobacterales > Rhodobacteraceae > Roseovarius. The sequence continues at coordinate 16,599 of DFBW01000213.1, forward strand.
GACGTTGAATTTGGCGACCTGAGGTTGGCTATTGTGGATGAACAACACCGGTTCGGTGTGCGCCAACGGCTGGAGTTGGGCCGCAAAGGCGCTCAGGCCGATGCGTTGGTGATGACCGCCACGCCAATCCCTCGCAGTCTGTCTTTGGCGCAATATGGCGATATGGACATCAGTGTGCTGGATGAAAAACCACCCGGCCGACTGCCCATCAAGACCGCTTTGGTCAACATAACGCGGATGGATGAAGTGGTGGATCATCTGCGCAAAGCTATTGCAGAGGGGCGGCAGGCGTATTGGGTGTGCCCGCTGGTTGAAGACAGCGAAGTTATTGATCTGTCCAGTGCCACAGACCGCTTTCAACGCCTGCGCGCGACCTTGGGCGAAGGCAAGGTCGGATTGGTGCATGGCCAAATGCCGTCCGAGGAAAAAGACGCAGCTATGGCGGCCTTTCACCGCGGGGAAACATCGGTATTGGTTGCCACCACAGTTATCGAAGTGGGCGTTGATGTGCCCAATGCCTCGATCATGGTGATCGAACGCGCCGAAAGTTTTGGCTTGGCGCAATTGCATCAGCTTCGCGGGCGTGTCGGGCGCGGCAGCCAAGCCTCCACTTGTTTGCTGATCTATCAAGCACCTCTATCGGAAGGCGGGCAAAAGCGGCTTGAAACCATGCGCGAAACAGAAGACGGGTTTCGTATTTCCGAGGTTGATCTGGAGATGCGCGGGGCAGGGGATTTGATCGGCACTGCACAATCCGGGTTGCCACGTTTCCGGGTGGCTGATCTGGAACGACAGGCGGCCTTGATGGCCGTGGCGCAATCGGATGCACGAAAACTGATGGCCGATGATCCGGATTTGACATCCGCAAGGGGCAAAGCAGCGCGTGTTCTGTTGTGGTTGATGGAGCAGGATCAGGCGATCCGGTTAATTGAGGTCGGCTAGGTAAAATTTAATATCATTTGTTATCAAGTGGTTGTGTTGGTGTGTTCCATAAAGTTCACAAATGTTCTCATAAAGTTCTTTAC
>DFBW01000100.1 GCA_002366775.1 Roseovarius sp. UBA3070
GCTGTATGTCTCCAAGGGGCTGAAGCTGCCGTTTCTGGCGATCATCGTCGGGCTGGCGATTGTGCTGGCTGGCACGGTTTCTGCCGCCGCTGTTCTGCGCGGAGGGGCGGGGTATCTGACGGCTGTCACCGGATTTGCCATGACGCCCAGCATTGTGGTGATGGGGCTTGCCTTGATGGCTGTGGCCATTTTGGGCGTGCTCGAGAGCCTGGCCCTGGCAGCGGTGTTCACCGTGGTTGAGGTGACGGGGCTGGCTTTGGTGATCTATGCCGGCATGTCGGCGGATCCGACGGCAGATTTCAGCGTCCCTGCCGAGATCGTCTGGTCAGGAGTTGCGACGGGGGCGGTGCTGGCGTTTTTTGCCTTCATTGGCTTTGAGGATATCGTGAATATGGCCGAGGAGGTGTCCTCGCCCGAGCGCACAATGCCGCGCGCGATCCTGTGGTCCCTGGCGATCACGGCCTTGCTGTATGTGCTGGTGTCATTAGCGGCCGTGCGGGCTGTGCCGCTGGGAATACTGGGAAAAAGCGAGCAGCCCCTGGCGCTGGTCTGGTCCACGGTCCACGGTGGCAATGCCGCGTTTTTATCGGTGATTGCCGTGGCGGCGGCGCTGAATGGGGTGTTGGCGCAGATCGTGATGGCCAGCCGCGTGTTGTTTGGGTTGGGCAAACGCCACTCAGGACTGGGGGTGTTTCACCATACACACGCGCGGTTTGGCACACCCCTTCTGGCCACCGTGCTCATCGGCGTGGCTGTGATTTCGGCGGCTGTCGTGTTGCCGCTGTCTGATCTGGCTGAAACGACGTCAATGCTACTATTGGCTGTATTTGTATTGGTAAACGCCGCTCTGGTTGCTATGAAACTAAGACAGCCCGACGCGCCGTTCCGGGTGGCGATGGCTGTACCTATATTCGGTCTGATCGCGGCACTGGCCGCCCTGATCGTGACAACGGGAGTAGGCCAATGACCCTATCTTTGATCCTGGCCTGTGTCTGGGCTCTGAGCGCCAATGTGCTGGCGATGCTGCCGAGCCGTGACAATTATTGGCGCTGTGCTTATGTGTTGATCGCCATTGGCATCCCTTTGTTGGGTTATGTCACGTATGAAAACGGCCCCTGGATTGGCCTGTTAGTGTTGGCCGCCGGCATGAGCGTACTGCGCTGGCCGGTGATTTATCTGGGCCGCTGGCTGCGTGGGCTGGCCCGCTAAGGAGTAGAGTTTTGGCCATCGTTATTGTTCTTGTTTGTTTGATCGCTCCAGGTATCGCAGGGTTTTATGCTGTCCGAAACGGGATGCGCTGGGTTGTTCCAGTGCTGATCGCAGGGTTTACCGCGCTCATGATTTGGGCAATCTGGAAGGGTCAGAATGCGCAGGGCTGGGATGGGCTTGGCTATGCGTTGGTGGCGGCTTTTGTGGCGGCTCCGGCGATTTTGGGCGCGGTGCTGGGTGGTTTGCTTGGCTGGTGGCGCAATCGCAAAACCCTTGCAGCCGCCGGACTGCACAATTAGCACAGACCACATGAGAGATATGCCATCCCCCCGCGGAAAACTGACACAAAACCGGCTGCTGGCTGATCTGACCTGGCTGCGCGTCGGCGGACCTGCGGATTTTCTGTTTCAGCCAGCCGATACTGAGGATCTGGCCGATTTCCTTTCCGCTCTGGACCGGGATGTCGCCGTGTTTCCCATGGGGGTTGGATCAAATCTGATTGTGCGCGATGGCGGTTTGCGCGCCGTCGTGATCCGCATGGGGCGCGGATTTAACGGGATTGAGATATCGGGCAACCGTGTCACTGCTGGCGCTGCGGTGCTGGATGCACATGTGGCGCGCAAGGCGGCGGAAGCTGGCGTTGATCTGACCTTTCTGCGCACCATTCCCGGTGCGGTAGGGGGGGCGGTGCGGATGAATGCCGGCTGTTATGGCAGCTATACGGCCGATGTGTTCGTTTCTGCCCAAGCGGTGACACGCGAGGGCAAGATCGTCACGCTGTCGGCGGATGATCTGCAATTTCAGTACCGACAAACCGATCTGCCCGAAGGCTGGGTGATCACGTCGGCCACGTTTGAGGGGCCAACGGGGGATCCCGATGAATTGTCACAGCGCATGGATGCCCAGTTGGTAAAGCGTGATGAAACCCAACCCACCAAAGAGCGCAGCGCCGGCAGTACCTTTCGCAATCCGGCGGGATTTAGCTCAACCGGGCAGGCGGATGATGTGCATGACCTGAAGGCCTGGAAGGTCATTGATGACGCCGGAATGCGTGGTGCCACAAGGGGTGGCGCGCAAATGAGTGAGAAACACTCAAACTTCCTGATCAACACTGGCACCGCTACTGCCGCCGATCTGGAAGGTTTGGGCGAAGATGTGCGAAAAAGTGTTTTCCAAAACAGTGGCATAATGCTAAACTGGGAAATTATGAGGGTTGGCGAACCAGCCCCGACCGATCCGTGAGGCGGATTAACTAGAACAAGGCCGATAAACGGTCTGAAAATTTGAGGCACTAGGTGGGTATTTCGAGCAGAAAACCCCGAAAAGTGGCGGTGTTATTGGGTGGCCCTTCGTCTGAGCGCGAAGTGTCACTATCTACTGGACAGGAATGCGCCGCGGCATTGAGGGAAGCAGGCTGTGATGTGGTTGAGATCGATGCTGATCTCGACCTTGCTGCACGTCTGATGGACATAAAACCTGATGTAGTCTTCAACGCCCTGCATGGCCGCTGGGGTGAAGATGGGTGCGTGCAGGGACTGCTGGAATGGATGCATCTGCCCTATACCCATTCAGGTGTGCTGGCCTCGGCGCTGGCCATGGACAAACAGAAATCCAAAGAAGTGTACCGCGCTGCCGGCTTGCCGATCGTTGAAAGCGTTCTGGCGCCGCGCGAGGTGGTCAAAACCCGCCATGTGATTGCGCCGCCCTATGTTGTTAAACCCAACAATGAAGGGTCATCCGTGGGCATCTATATCGTGCAGGACGCCGCCAATGGCCCGCCGCAATTGCCCGATGATATGCCCGAAACTGTGATGGTGGAAACCTATGCGCCCGGGCGCGAACTGACCGCCACAGTGTTGGGCGAGCGCGCGCTGACAGTGACTGATATCATCACCGATGGCTGGTATGATTATCACGCCAAATACGCCGCCGGTGGATCACGCCATGTGGTGCCCGCAGAGGTGCCGCAAGAGATTTTTGACGCCTGTATGCAGTATGCGTTGCGCGCCCACGAAGTGCTGGGGTGCCGGGGCATGTCGCGCACTGATTTCCGCTGGGACGAGGCGCGAGGCATGGAGGGGCTTGTGTTGTTGGAGACAAACACACAACCCGGCATGACCCCCACATCCCTTAGCCCCGAGCAAGCTCAGGTGGTGGGCATGTCATTTCCCGAATTGTGTAATTGGTTGGTAGAGGACGCATCATGCGACAGGTAAATCAGACCCCGAAAAGCGATCCGGCTCCGTCGCGTTGGGCCTATCGGCTGGAACGGCTGATGCTGACGCCGATGTTTCGCAAGATCTTGAAGGTTGGTGTGCCATTTTGCCTGACTTTTGTGCTGGGCACGATCTATCTGGCCGACAAGGAGCGGCAGCAAAAACTGGTGCTGGCCGTTGCTGATATGCGCCAACAGATTGAAACGCGGCCCGAATTCATGGTCAACCTTCTGGCCATTGAGGGCGCCAGCGTTGAAACCGAAGACCGCATTCGCGCCATTTTCCCCATCGAGTTTCCGGCCAGTTCCTTTGATCTGGAGCTGGATGACATCCGTGCACTGATCGAAGGCTTGCCTGCGGTGGCCGATGCCGCTGTGCGCATCCGGCAGGGCGGTGTTCTGGTGGCCGAGGTCAGCGAGCGCCGGCCGGTGGCGCTTTGGCGCACTCGTGAAGGATTGGGCATTGTTGACGTCGAGGGTGTCGTTGTGGGGGATGTGGTCATGCGCAACGAACGGGCTGACCTGCCACTTGTTGTGGGTAAGGGCGCAGATCGTGCCTTGCCCGAAGCCTTGTCAGTATTGCATGCCGCTCAGCCCCTGTCGGGGCGGGTCAAAGGCCTTGTGCGCATGGGCGAGCGACGTTGGGATGTGGTGTTGGATCGCGATCAGCGCATCCAACTGCCTGCCATCGGACCGGTGCGCGCATTGGAGCGCGTGATCGTGCTGAACCAGGTGCAGGACATGCTGGAGCGCGATCTGGTGGTCGTGGATATGCGG
>DFBW01000284.1 GCA_002366775.1 Roseovarius sp. UBA3070
TATTCAGCCTCAACCGCTTCGGCCATCCGGGCCGAGGCCTTGCCTGCGCCAATCACCACCAACCGACCAGCAGGCTTTGGGGGCAGGGCAGCGGCCAGGCTGCGCATTGGGTCTGCCACCTCAACCGCGCGGTCAAACAACGAGCGCAAAAAGGGCAGGGCGTTTTGCATGGTGGCGTCTCCGGGGTGGCGATATGCAAATGTAGTCGGGTTCAGTGCTAGCATTACGCCAGTTTCCATCACCTGAAGAGCACAAAATGTGAGTTTGCAAAACTCCACCCGGAATACCAGTTCAAAACTTCCGGGCATGCGTCTTGGGGCACTTAAGGATGCCAACCCAGCTTGACAAACAACGCCGCGCGCGCGACAGACCCTCCATGTTCATGACCTTTTTACATGTGGCCCTTGGTGGCGCTATCGGAGCCGTGCTGCGCTTTGGCACAGTGCTTGCGATGCTGCGCGTCACCGGATCCGGCTTTCCGCTGGGGGTGCTCAGCGCGAATATCCTTGGGTCGTTCGTGATGGGCGCGTTCATGGTCTATTCCTTCCAGCGTGGAGCCGAGCATTTGAACCCCTTCGTGATGGTCGGCATCCTTGGCGGATTCACCACCTTCTCGGCCTTCTCATTGGAAACCTTCCTGCTGTATGAGCGCGGTGAGGTGGTGCAAGCGGGGCTTTATGTGGCGCTTTCGGTTATTTTGTCACTTGTGGCGCTGGCCGCAGGTGTCTGGCTTTCAAGGATGATCTGGGCATGAGTGGCGTACAAATCCAAACCGTTTCGGCGGATGATGCGGATCAACGGCTTGATCGCTGGTTTCGCCGGTTGTTTCCGCATATCGGCCAAGGCCGAATTGAAAAGATGTGCCGCAAGGGCGATTTGCGTGTTGATGGCGGTCGGGTCAAAGCGTCGACCCGCCTGCAAGAAGGTCAATCCGTGCGCATCCCACCGTTGCCGGAACCCGGCGAGATGCCTGCGCGCACGCAGTCCCGCGTGAGTGACGCTGACGCGCGGATGATGCGTGATGCGGTGATCTATAAAGACGATCACATCATTGCCATCAACAAACCCCCCGGATTGCCCAGTCAAGGAGGGTCCAAACAGACCCGCCATGTCGATGGTCTGGCCGAAGCACTGCGCTTTGATCTGGATGAAAAGCCCCGGCTGGTGCACCGGTTGGACAAAGACACATCCGGCGTTTTGTTGCTGGCACGCACGCGGTCTGCGGCCGCGGCGATGACGGCCGCCATGCGCCACCGCGAGACACGCAAAATTTATTGGGCCGTGGTGGCCGGAGTGCCGACGCCTTACTTGGGTGAAATCAAATACGCACTTGTCAAAGCTCCCGGTCACGGTGCCAAGGGCGAAGGCGAGAAAATGATCTGCCTGCACCCGCGCGACGTGGATAAAACCCCCGGTGCCAAACGTGCGATCACGCAATATGCCACGCTTTACCGTGTTGCCAGCCGTGCCGCCTGGGTGGCAATGGAGCCGATCACCGGGCGCACCCACCAATTGCGCGCACATATGGCCGAGATCGGCCACCCCATCATTGGCGATGGCAAATATGGTGGTTCGGGTCAGGAAAACATGGGTGATGGCTGGGGTGCGCAACTGGGCGGCGTTATCTCAAACAAGCTGCACCTGCATGCGCGCACCATGGCGTTTGAACATCCCGTGACCCGCAAACCAGTGGTGATCACTGCTGATTTGCCGGATCATATCGCGCATACGTTTGATACACTCGGCTGGACGCCTGATCTGGCTGCCGATGATCCGTTTGAGGCGATGCCATGAGCCGCCAGCGGCTGGTGGTGTTTGATGTCGATGGCACTCTGGTAAACAGCCAGGGTGATATTGTGGCGGCGATGCACGCGGCCTTTGCACAGGCCGAGTTGGCAGCCCCCGCGCGAGAAGAGATCTTGTCTATCGTAGGGCTGTCATTGGATGTGGCAATCCCGCGATTGGCCCCTGATGCGCCCGCCGCGCTGCACAGCCAGATGGTGGATTGGTACAAAGAAAGCTACATGCGTCTGCGCGGCGAAACCCCAATTACCACGTCTTCGCCGCTTTATCCGCATGCGTTGCGGGTGCTACAGGATTTGCACCTGCTGCCAGACACATTGCTGGGTGTGGCCACAGGTAAATCGCGCCGGGGCTTGGACAAGCTGCTGGAGGGCCATAATTTGCGGCAGTATTTTGTGACCCAGCAAGTGGCAGATCATCACCCGTCAAAACCACATCCGTCGATGTTGCACGCAGCACTGGGCGATACCGGCGTGCAGGCCCGTGATGCTGTTATGATCGGCGATACCAGCTTTGATATGGACATGGCCCGCGCAGCCGGGATGCGCGCCATCGGTGTCAGTTGGGGCTATCATGATCGCACGGCCTTAGGGGCGGCAGATATGATAATTGATGATTTTCGCGCTTTGCCTGATGCGCTGAACACTCTTTGGGAGCCCGCATCATGAGCGAATGGAAGGCCAAACGGTTTTGGAAAGAAGCCACCGTTGAGGCGTGCGACGGTGGGTTCAGCATTCTGCTGGATGGGCGGTCGGTTAAAACCCCGTCCAAGGCCGCCTTGGTGGTGCCGACGCTGGCGCTGGCAGAACGTATTGCAGCCGAGTGGGATGCGCAGGGGGACGTGGTAGACCCAGCGGCCATGCCATTCACCAGGTCTACCAATGCGGCAATTGATAAGGTCAGCCTTCAACACCGGGAGGTGGCTGAT
>DFBW01000032.1:0-605 GCA_002366775.1 Roseovarius sp. UBA3070
GCGTTTCTGGCGCGGATGGTTGACATCGCCCAAAGCATCCGCATCGGTGATCCGATGGCAGACGACACCCAGATGGGGCCTTTGTGCACCATGGGGCAGATCGAAAATATTGAACGTGAAGTGGCCCGCGCCGTGCACGAAGGCGGCACAGTTCTGACAGGTGGCAAACGCGCCGATGCGGGCAGCGATCAGTTTTATGAGCCCACGATCATAGATTGCCCCAGCCCGGATTTGCACATCGTCGACACCGAGCTGTTTGGCCCGGTTCTGAGCGTGCTGCGCTTTCGCACCGAGGCCGAGGCATTGGCATTGGCCAATGACACCGAACATGGGCTGGCAGCGGGTATATTTACCACCAATAGCGCGCGCGCCTTACGCATGAGCCGCGCCGTGCGTGCCGGTATTGTGTGGGTCAACACCTACCGTGTGATCAGCCCCGTGGCGGAATTTGGCGGTATGAAATCCAGCGGTTATGGCCGCGAAAGCGGGTTTCAGGCGGTCTATGACTACACGCGCCCCAAAACCGTGTGGATGAACACCTCGGATGCGCCGATTGGCAATCCGTTTCAGATGCGTTGAAAAGGAGCAATTCGCATGAAATTTCA
>DFBW01000032.1:754-3265 GCA_002366775.1 Roseovarius sp. UBA3070
ATCAATCTGGCAGGCGAGGCCGCGTTCCTTGATCTTGTCAGCGACGGGCGGTTGGAATTTGGCATTGGATCAGGGGCTTACCAGCGAGAGTTCGACCGGATGAAGCCGGGATTGGATCAGCGTGACAGCTGGCGTTATATGCAGGAAATGCTGCCAGTGGTCGAGGCGCTGTGGAAGGGTGACTATGCACATAACGGTGAATTCTGGACATTCCCAACAGCCACATCCTGTCCGAAACCGGTGCAGGATGACGTCCCGATCTGGGTCGCGGCGCGCGCGCCGATCACCTTTGATTATGCAATCGAACATGATTGCAATATCCTTAGCTGGCCGCTGACCATGCCCATGAGCGAGGCCGAGACCTATCGCGCGCGTCTGGATGACGCGATTGCCAAGAATGGTGGCAATTGGAACGGGCGCTGGTCCGTGATGCGCCATACGGCGGTTTATGAAACCGAAGAAGACCGCCAGAGTGCAATCGATTGTGTTCGGGTGTGTTTGGGGCAATGGGGCAACCTGATGATGAAATCGGGCGAGGTGATCAACGGCTTTCCCGATCAGGTGCCTCTGGACAGCCTGGAGGGCAACGCCCGTGTCGATCCTGAAATGATCGAACAAAACCTGGCCTTCGGCACCCCTGCGCAGGTGATCGAAAAACTGAAGGCATATGAAAAACTTGGGGTTGATGCCTTCCTTTATTATGCCTCCATGGGGATGGATATGGACCAGCAAAAACGCAGCTTGCAGCTGTTTATTGATCAGGTCATGCCGACGTTTGCCGGGCAGGAGGCCGCCCATGCCGATTGAAATCAGGCGCACATTGCTACAAGTCCAGACCACCCATGTTGAGGGCTGGAAAAAGGTGGCTGTGCCCACCAAATTGATTACCGCCATGGCGATCATTCGCAACCCTTGGTTTGGCCGTGGCCATGTCGAGGACCTCAGCCCCGAAATTCGAGACCATGGCCCGGTGTTGGGCAAGCTGCTGACCGATATGATCCTGGATGTCACGGGTGACGCTCTGGAAGGCTACGGCAAGGCGAGCGTGGTTGGTATGGGCGGCGAGCAGGAGCACGGGCAGGGGCTGACCCATACGCTGTGGTTTGGCAATCAATACCGCGAGGCGGTAGATGCCAAAAGCTATCTGGTGTTTTCCAACACACGCGGCGGGGCAGGCACATCTTTGGTGATCCCGCTGTTGGACAAGGATGATGGCGGCCGGCGTTCGCATTATCAGACCATCCATGTGCAGGTGCCTGACGCGCCTGGCGAAGACGAGATCATCATCGCCCTTGGCGCCTCTATGGGTGGTCATCCCAACCACCGGATTGGGGATCGTTATAAAGACCTCAGGGAAATGGGCCACGACGTTGATAACCCGGCGGGCGTATAATGGCGCTTTCAAAGGCAGGCACGGCCTATGATCTGAACGGGCCGCAGGATGCCCCGGTGGTGGTTTTGATCCACGGACTGGGCCTGACCCGAGACAGCACATGGAAACCGATCATCCGCTGGCTGGCGGGGCGGTTCCGGGTGCTGAGTTATGATCTGCCGGGCCACGGCGACAGCGCCTTGCCCACGGGTGATGTCAGCCTGACAGCCCTGTCCGAGCAGTTGATGACATTGCTGGATGAACTGGAGATTGCAACCGCCGCCTTGGTCGGCTTTTCGCTGGGGGGGATGATCAACCGGCGCGTGGCGATGGATCATCCCGACCGGGTGAGCGCGCTGGTGGTGCTGAACTCTCCGCATGAGCGGGGCGATGAACAGCAAGCTCTGGTTGAAGCCCGCGCACGCGACAGTGCGGCAGAGGGGCCGGGCGCCAATATAGACACCACGCTGAAACGCTGGTACACGCCTGAATATATGCGTGATAACAGCGCATTGGTGGGTGAAGTTCGCGCAGTTGTTCTGGCCAATGAGCCCAAAAACTATGCGGCCCACAGGTTGGTTCTGGCCCAGGGCGTGATCGAGTTGATCCGGCCCGTCCCGCCGATCACACAGCCAACATTGGTGATCACCTGTGCGCATGACAGTGGCTCTACCCCGGCCATGAGCGAGGCGATTGGCGCTGAGATCGCCGGGTCTGAAGTACATATCATACCGGGGCTGCAACATCTGGGCCTGATCGAGCGCCCGTTGTTGTTTGGCAAGCGCCTTGAGACGTTTTTGGAGACCACATTGACATGAGCAATCTGACTGGCGGCCAAGCGGCAGTTGAGGCGTTGAAAGCCGAGGGCACAACCCATGTGTTCGGCCTGATCGGGTCGGCCACGATGGAGATGTTTGACGCGCTTTATGATGCGCCTGAAATCAAGTTTATCGGCGTGCATGATGAACGTACCGGTGCCCATATGGCCGATGGGTTTGCCCGGATGAGCGGGCAGGCGGGTGTCATACTGGCGGGGCAAAACGGGCCCGGAGCAACCAACCTTGTGACTGGCCTTGCACAGGCCAAGGCGGCTTATTCAGCGGTGGTCTCAATTGCGGGCGCGCTGGCCAGCGGGCACC
>DFBW01000032.1:3420-3857 GCA_002366775.1 Roseovarius sp. UBA3070
CGCGAGCAATATCGGCCCTTCATCGCCCCTGCTGGGGCGCCTCAGGCGATTGCAGCGGCGGTCGAATTGTTGAGCGGTGCTAAAAAGCCGGTGATCATCGCCGGTGGCGGGATCAAAAACACAGGTGGCGGCGATCAATGTATGGCACTGGCCGAGGCGTTGCACTGTCCGGTTGTCACGTCGCCGGGGCATGGTGATGCGGTGCCATTTGGCCATCCGCTGAATGCGGGGCAAATGGGGCCAAGGGGCAATGTTGTGGCCTCGCGCCTGGTAAAAGAGGCGGATGTGATCCTGGCGCTTGGCACACGCATTGGGTTTAACGCCACCTTCTATACCTATGATAACATTAATAAAGACGCCAAAATAATCCATGTGGAAATGGAGCCGACGGCGATTGGGCGCTATTTTCCGGCTGAAATCGGGATTATGGGTGACGC
>DFBW01000237.1:0-2629 GCA_002366775.1 Roseovarius sp. UBA3070
CGCCCTTTTGGTCAGCCAAGACCGGACATTTGTGCGCACCGTCGGCACAAGCTTCTGGCAGATAATCCGCAAACGCCTGGTCGAAGTCGACAGCCCCGAGCCCTTCTTTACGCAACAGATGCACCGGGGAAGTGTCTGATATCAAACCATTTGGGCCCCCGGTTTGATTGGCGCGGCCGCTGTACAGGGCGAACTCGGCCTTATATGTATCAAGGCACCAGATCTTTGCTCACAATGTGTCTGTCGGGTTGTAGGATGGCCAAAATGAACGTTCGCGGCCCCTCTGGACGCCGCCAGGCATAATCCCTATATGTTTGCTCAGGAATGACAGCAGGACGCCCGAAATGACCCATACCTCAGATCCCGTTGAAGGCGCGCCATTGATTGTGCCCTCCACCACCGAGCACCCGCTCTATGATCAGGTGGTCGAGGCCTGCCGTTCGGTCTATGACCCTGAAATTCCAGTGAATATTTATGATCTCGGGTTGATCTATACCATTGATATTGATGCTGAAAATGCGGTCAAAATCATCATGACCCTCACCGCGCCCGGCTGCCCTGTGGCAGGCGAAATGCCCGGCTGGGTCGCCGAAGCGGTCGAGCCAATGCCCGGCGTCAAGCAAGTCGATGTGGACCTCACATGGGAGCCGCCCTGGGGCATGGAAATGATGAGCGACGAAGCCCGGCTGGAACTGGGCTTCATGTAGACTTTGTGCCCTGCCCGGCGTGATACACCCGCCGCGTTTACGGCACACCACCTGACGCCCACTTGAGATCACCTTCGCAACGCCCTAAATTGAGCGCAGCAACCAAAAAGGATATCCCGATGTTCTCGATCCCGGGAAAACAGGCCGTGACCATCACCCCTGCAGCCGCCGCACAGATTGCCAAGCTGATGAACTCTGGCAGTTCTGAAGGGCTGCGGATCGGCGTCAAGAAAGGGGGCTGCGCGGGCATGGAATACACCATGGATTATGTGTCTGAGATCGACCCCAACGATGAGGTTGTTGAACAGGCTGGCGCGCGGGTGATGATTGCCCCCATGGCGCAAATGTTCCTTTTCGGCACCGAGATCGACTATGAAACCAGCCTTCTTGAATCAGGCTTTCGTTTCAACAACCCCAATGTGACCGAGGCCTGTGGCTGTGGTGAATCGATTAAGTTTGCAGACATGTAACTGATTGATAGTATTTCGGTTTTGATATCCACGTTAAGAAAGTACACCACATGAGACGCAAGCTGGCCGCGGGCAATTGGAAGATGAACGGGACCCGCGCCTCATTGGGCGAAGCGCGCGCAATCGCCGACGCTCACCCGGATTTGGCCCTAGACCTTCTATTGTGCCCACCTGCCACTCTTCTCAGCGCAGCTCATGATCTTTTGGCGGATACATCTGTTTTGCTTGGCGCACAGGATTGTCATTGTGAAAACAGTGGTGCGCATACTGGCGATCTTTCGGCGCCTATGCTTGCTGATGTTGGGGCCCGTGCTGTGATCGTGGGCCACTCAGAGCGCCGCGAAAATCACGAAGAAACATCTGAGCTGGTGCGTGCCAAAGCGCGCGCGGCCCATGACGCGGGCCTGATGGCTGTGATTTGTCTGGGCGAAAGCCTCGCCCAACGAGAGGCCGCCAACACCCTTGATATCATCGCAGGTCAGCTTTCAACATCGGTGCCCGACACTGCCACCGGTGAAAACACCGTCATCGCCTACGAGCCCATCTGGGCGATCGGCACCGGGCTGACAGCCAGCACAGCGCAAATCGGCGAAGTGCATGATTTCATACGCGCGCGTCTGGAACGTCGCTTTGGCTCTGGTGTTGGCCTGTCCATTCGGCTGCTTTATGGTGGGTCGGTCAAACCCGCCAATGCTGCTGAAATCTTCGCAGTGCCCAATGTTGACGGCGCATTGGTTGGCGGAGCAAGCCTGACCCAAGCTGATTTCTCACCTATTGTTCAGGCCCTTGAGGCATCCTCTTAAACCAATTCCCCCGGCACCACCTTGGCACAGGTGCATTCCTTCCATCCGCAAACGGCATCGACCCGGGCACTTAGCGTCACCTATCTGCTGGCAGATTAAAAGCGCGCGGAAGCGCACATTTGGATCACCCCTCTACAAGGGGAGAACCGTGGTGGATTTGATCTCCTCCATCGACAAAAGTGCGGTAACATTGTGCACTTTCACCTCAGATATCAGCGCCTGATAGAAGATGTCATAAGCGCGTGCGTTGGCGACGCGCACTTTGAGAATATAGTCGATATCCCCCGCCAACCGGTGTGCTTCCTGCACTTCGGGGCGGTCTTGCAATGCCTTCAAAAACACCGCCTGCCAGTTTGCATCATGTTCTGATGTGCGGATCAGCACAAAGAAACAAGCCTCAAACCCCAGCGCTTCGGCATCCAGCAAATAGGTCTGCTGTTTGATCACACCGCCTTCGCGCATTTTGCGAATCCGGTTCCACACCGGCGTCTTGGAACTGCCTACAATCTTGGCAATATCGTCCAGCGATTGCCCCCCGTCTTGCTGCAGCTGTACAAGGATTTTCCGATCTAATTCATCCAGACGGACTGACATTCCCAATTTTCCTTTTCCTTGGAACACCCCGGCAAAGCGCGCCCTAAACCGGAAC
>DFBW01000237.1:2716-5488 GCA_002366775.1 Roseovarius sp. UBA3070
GGTGGTGGTGATGCGGCAATTGCAAAACTGCGCCTGCTGCTCAAGACCGACGCGAAGCTGGTCGTATATGCCGCCGATCCCGCCCCGTTGATCCTGCAATGGGCCGCGCAAGGGGTTATCACTCTTGTACGGCGTCCTGTGGCCCAGGGTGATGCATCAGATACAGCCCTGTTTTATGCAGCACATGAGGATGACGCCGAAGATGCGCGCGCCGCCGCTGTGGCCACGGGGGATGGCGCATTGGTCAATATCGTCGATAACCTGCACGACAGTCAGTTCATCACCCCCGCCATCGTAGATCGTGATCCCGTGGTTGTGGCCATCGGCACTCAAGGGGCCGCCCCCGTGTTGGCGCGCGCCATCAAGGCTGATCTGGAAGAGCAGTTGCCGGTCACGTTGGGGCGTCTTGCCCGCATCGGCAAAACCTTTCGCAAACTGGCCGAAGCCCTGCCGATGGGCCGCAAGCGCCGTGATTTCTGGGCAGATTACTATTTCAATGCAGGTCCGCGCGCGATGGATCTCGGTGGCGAAGACGCGGTGCAAGACAGCCTTGATGCCCTGCTGGCGTCCCACCTGAACACAGATGAGCGCCCCGGTCATGTGGCCTTTGTGGGCACAGGCCCCGGTGATCCTGAACTCCTCACCCTCAAGGCGCGCAAGGCGCTGGACCGGGCCGATGTGGTGATCCACGATCGTCTGGTCACGCCCGAAATCCTTGAGTTGGCACGCCGCGAAGCCACGGTCATCAAGCTCGACGAGACCGAACAAGATGTGACCCGTTCACAAGAAGATATCAGCGCGCTGATCCTGCGTTATGCCAAAGCGGGCGCACAGGTGGTGCGGCTTAGCATGGGGGACCCATCGCATTGTGCCCAGATGAGCGCGGCCTCCACGGCCTGCGACAAGGCGCACATCGGATGGCATGTGGTGCCAGGTATCACAGCTGCACCAGCGCCGAGCGCAACGTCAACAACAATCAGGCTACATTTGGTGGCGGGGCGCGATCTGGGCGCCACGCCCCCCTCCGCGTCACACCTCACCCGCCGAATATAAAATAACACAGGAGCTTGCATAACATGGCCCGCACCTTTTCCCCCAAAGTTGTCACAGGTAATGCCTTGATCGAAGGCGATGTGGTCTATCAAACAGCCGATGATGGCTGGACCCGCGATCTGGCACACGCTGAAGTGCTGAGCGATGAAGCCCAGGCAAATCTGCGCCTGCTGATGGCCGAGGGTCAGCCCGAAGTGATCGTCGGCGCCTATCTGGCGGATGTCACACCGGGCACTGACGGACCCGTGCCGACCCATTTCCGCGAGGGGTTCCGGCGCACCGGCCCGTCCAATTATTTCCACGGCAAACAGGCGGAGATCGGCTGATGTACACTTATAATGAATTTGACGCGGGTTTTGTGGCCAAGCGCAACAGCCAGTTTCGCCAACAGGTAGAGCGGCGCATTTCAGGCGCGCTGAGCGAGGATGAGTTCAAGCCGCTGCGCCTGATGAATGGCCTCTATCTGCAATTGCACGCCTATATGCTGCGCGTCGCCATTCCCTATGGCACGCTTGACAGTGCCAAGATGCGTCAACTGGCGCTGCTGGCTGACAAGTGGGACAAGGGCTATGGCCATTTCACCACCCGCCAGAACATCCAGTACAACTGGCCGAAATTGTCGGATGTCCCGGATATGCTTGATGCGCTGGCCGAGGTGGACATGCACGCCATTCAAACCAGCGGAAACACCATCCGCAACGTCACGGCGGACCATTTTGCTGGTGCTGGCGCCGATGAGGTGGCCGACCCGCGCCCTGTGGCCGAGCTGATCCGGCAATGGTCATCCGACCACCCGGAATTTCAGTTTATGCCACGCAAGTTCAAGATTGCTGTCACCGGCAGCGTGAATGACCGTGCCGTGATCATGGCCCATGATATCGGCCTGCAAATTGTCGACCGCGACGGCGAAATCGGCTATCGCGTTGTCATTGGAGGCGGCCTTGGTCGCACCCCGATGATTGGCAAGGTTATCAATGACTTCGTCGCACAAGGTGATCTATTGCCTTACCTTGAGGCCGTGGTCAGCGTCTGGAACCTGCTGGGCCGGCGTGACAACAAATACAAGGCCCGCATCAAGATCACTGTGCATGAACATGGCATTGATGACATTCGGGCGCGCGTTGACGAGCGTTTCAAGGCGATCCGCCCCAGCTTTACCGGGGTTGATGTGGCCTTGTTTGAGGACATCAAAGCCGCCTTTGCGCCGCCCGCGTTCCGCGATGCCAGCACAGCCGTTTATGAAACCGCTTACAAAAGCGATCCGATCTTTCGGTCTTGGTCCGATACCAACCTGGCGCAGCACCGCGCGCCGGGGTACGCCATCGTCCAGATCAGCCTGAAAGCGCATGGCGAGACACCGGGCGATGCCTCGTCCGAGCAGATGCGCGCGATGGCTGATCTGGCCGAGACCTATGGCCACAACGAGCTGCGCATCAGCCACGAACAGAACGTGATCCTGCCGCATGTCCATAAATCTGACCTGCCTGCCTTGCATGCAGAGCTAAAGAAGCACCGTCTGGCCACTGCCAACATCGGGCTGATCTCGGATATCATTGCGTGCCCTGGCATGGATTATTGCGCCCTGGCCACGGCCCGCTCGATCCCTGTCGCGCAACAGATTGCCACCCGGTTTGACGCGTTGAAGCTGGAGCATGAAGTGGGCGATCTGAAGATCAAGATCTCGGGCTGCATCAATGCCTGTGGGCATCACCATGTGGG
>DFBW01000180.1:0-1340 GCA_002366775.1 Roseovarius sp. UBA3070
CCTACCGCTAGGCCACACCCCAATCGTGACGCGCTAATTACTCTGGACCCGGAAAGGGTGCAAGAGCAGAATATAAAAAAATCCTTGGTTTTTGAAGTGTTCGCGCAGTTGGGCAAAGCCGGAAAGTCAGTAAGCGGTCAATCGATGATTTCGTCGTTGCCGATGCCCCAGAGCGCAGCTTTGGGGGCCCAGCCTTTGTAACCGGCGGCGTTCATGCGGCACCAGTCGGCTCTGCACTCATCGATTTTGACGATCACGCCTACCTCTAGTTGCGCCACAGCCAGGGCGCCCTCTGTGGGTTGTGCTTTCAGTTCAAGCATATCTTTTTCAACAATCGCCGTGCGAGTGCCGGACAAAAGCGAGTAGTGCACCCAACCGCCAACGCCATCACGATCCTCGATCCGGCGCCAATGGCCGTGTTCAGCGGTGATCACCAACGGCACATCTTTGCGCTGGAACACCCAATCGATCTGATGGGTCAGGCTGGGGCCGCGCCGCACATTGCCTTCAGACGCTTTCATTGACACAAACCGTGGCAAAGGCAGATTTGTCACCGATCCGCGATCCTGCGCAGTGACGGGCAAGGCCAATACCAGACAGAGCGCCATTGCGCCAAGCATGACTGATTTCATTTTTTCGTTCCGATTTCTGCTCGTTCTCAGTCCGGGTTCTTGTGCCCGGTGCAATCCTGCGTCACTCTGGCAGCAATGCAATGAATTTGAAAGCACAAGGAGGGATCTGATGCCATCTGCGCGCCTGAGTGTTGTCGTAACGCGACGTTTGCCCAAAGCGGTTGAAAGCCGAATGGCGGAACTTTTTGATGTGAGCCTGCGCGACTCTGATGCTCCGATGAGCCGGGCAGAGTTGATACAAGCGGTTAAAGTGGCAGATGTTTTGGTGCCCACGCTGAATGACCGGATTGATGCGGGGGTGTTGGCGCAGGCCGGGGATCAGTTAGAGCTGATCGCCAACTACGGCGCTGGCGTGGATCATATTGACGTGCACACGGCCCGCCAGCACGGCATTCTGGTGTCCAATACGCCGGGGGTTTCGGCGGATGATACGGCGGATATGGCGCTTGCGTTGATTCTGTCTGTCCTGCGGCGTTTCCCCGAGGGGTTGGCGATGATGCAATCTGGTGATTGGGGGGGCTGGTCTCCCACGCAATTGCTGGGTGGGCGCGTGGCCGGGCGCAGGCTTGGCATTCTGGGCATGGGTCGGATCGGACAGGCCGTGGCGCGGCGCGCATCGGCGTTTGGCATGCAAATTCACTATCACAACCGTCACCGCCTGCGGCCAGAGATCGAGGATGAAATTGGCGCAACCTATTGGGAAAGCCT
>DFBW01000180.1:1410-5805 GCA_002366775.1 Roseovarius sp. UBA3070
GAAGTGATTGATGAAAATGCACTGACCCGGATGCTGCGCGCGGGCGAAATCTCTGGCGCGGGCCTTGATGTGTATGAAAATGGCGCGGATATTAACCCCCGCCTTAAGGAATTGCCCAATGTGGTTGCTCTGCCTCATATGGCCTCAGCCACCGTTGAGGGGCGGGTTGAAATGGGCGAGAAGGTATTGATTAATATCAAGACTTTTGATGATGGCCATCGCCCGCCAGATCAAGTGGTGCCCGCCATGATCTAGGGGCGGATCGCCCTTTTCGGGCACCCCAACCACCCATCCCATCGGCCTTTGCGGGGCGATTGAGGCTTGGATCAGACCGGAGATCGACCATGAAATATGTGACCGCCGTTTTTGCAGTTTTGGGTCTGGTCTTGCCTGCATTGGCGCAGGATGTGGCCGATCAGGTGGCGCCTGAGGGGGCAGGGGCCGGGCTGATTGCCGGGTCTGAACAGGTGCAAGCCGCACAAGCGGCCAAACAGGCCGGGATACCCACACAAGCCCAAGACTGGATGATTGCCGCCGCCAACCCCCACGCGGTTGAGGCCGGTGCGAAAATACTGCGCGCGGGTGGCACTGCTGCCGATGCTATGGTGGCCGTGCAAACCGTGCTGGGGCTGGTTGAGCCGCAAAGCTCAGGTTTGGGCGGCGGCGCGTTTCTGATTTGGTATGATGGCGCAACAGGTGAGATGACCACCCTGGACGGGCGTGAAACAGCGCCGTTGGCAGCCACACCACGTCTGTTTCAGGATGATACGGGTGAACCCTTGGGGTTTTATGATGCCGTTGTTGGCGGGCGATCGGTGGGCACGCCGGGTACACCTGCATTGATGCAACAGGCGCACCAGCGCTGGGGCAGGACAGAGTGGGCCACACTGTTTGCCGATGCCATCCAACTGGCCGAGACCGGATTCCATGTCAGCCCGCGCATGGCCAAACTGGTAGCCGGTGACGCCGAACGGCTGGGCCGCCAACAGGCGGCGCGCGCGTATTTCTTGCCCGCTGGTGCGCCGATTACCGAAGGTAGCCTGTTGAAAAACCCTGCCTACGGCGAAACCTTGCGTCTATTGGCCAAAGAGGGAGCGCAAGCCTTCTATACGGGTGATCTTGCCAATCGGATTGTGCAGACCGTGCAGGGGAATGTTGATAACCCCGGTGTACTGGCCGAGGTCGATCTGGCGATTTATCAGGTGAAAACCCGCGCAGCTGTGTGCATCACTTACCGTATACACGAGGTTTGTGGCATGGGGCCGCCATCGTCGGGCGCGCTGACGGTGGGGCAGATATTGGGGCTGCTTGAGCCCTTTGATCTGGCGGCACTTGGCCCGGATAATGCCAACGCCTGGCGGTTGATTGGTGATGCCAGCCGGTTGAGCTTTGCCGATCGCGCCCGCTATATGGCCGATGCTGATTTCGTGCCCGTGCCCACCAAAGGCTTGTTGGACAAGACCTATTTGAAAACCCGCTCACAGCTGTTGCAATCCGATATGTCGCTGCCAGAAGTGCGCCCCGGTGAGCCGGAGTTTGATCACGCCCTCAACTGGGCGGATGATGCGTCGATTGAGCTGCCCTCAACCTCGCACATCTCGATCGTGGACAGCTATGGCAACGCCTTGTCGATGACCACGACGATTGAAAATGCTTTTGGCTCACGCCTGATGGTGGGAGGGTTTCTCCTGAACAATGAACTGACAGATTTCTCGTTCCGCTCGCACCGGGATGGCGTGCCGATTGCCAATCGTGTCGAGCCGGGCAAACGGCCGCGCTCGTCTATGGCGCCCACGATTGTGCTGAAAGATGGCAAGCCGGTTCTGGTGGTGGGCAGCCCCGGTGGCAGCCGCATCATTGGCTATGTCGCCAAGACGATCATCGCACATCTGGATTGGGGCATGGATGTGCAAGAGGCCATCAGCAGCCCGCATCTGATCAACCGGTTTGGCACCTATGACGTGGAGCAGGGGAGCGGGGCCGAAGATTTAAGCGCCCCCCTTGCGAAAATGGGGTTTGAGGTGAACACGCGCGCGCTCACGTCGGGGCTACATGCAATTTCGGTGGGGGAACACCTGTTGGGCGGGGCCGATCCGCGCCGCGAGGGTATTGCATTGGGCCAGTAGCACGGCGTGTAAAGACCCGCCGCCCCCCCCATTCTACCTTCGGATAACTGGCTTGATGGGCCACTGCGACTGCGCGGCGTCGGTTTTGCACAGGGAAAGGTCGGCTGGACAGTGCGCCAATTCCTCCACCTGCTAAATATGCCCTATCATTTTCCGCTCAAGGGAGTCGCATCACATGAAAACCCAAGTCAAAGCGCTGGTTGTCGGAGGGGGCGCCGTGGGCACCTCGATTGCATATCACCTGGCCAAAGCCGGTTGGGATGATGTGATGCTGATCGAACGCGACGAGCTGACAAGCGGGTCCACCTGGCACGCGGCTGGCCTTTTGCCCTTGTTCAACATGTCCTACGCAACCACCCATATCCACAAATACTCGGTTGATTTCTATAAACAGCTTGAGGAAGAAACCGGCCTGAACGCAGGTTTTGCCGTGGTGGGCAACCTGCGCATGGCGCAAACGGATGAGCGCATGGATGAATACATGCTTTATGCCTCAACCGCCGAAACCTGCGGAGTGGATTACGAATGGCTGACCCCTGATCAGATCAAGGAACGCTGGCCGCTGATCCGCACGGATGACCTGAAGGGCGCGATCTATCACACTGAGGACGGCTATATTAACCCCGCCGACGTGACGCAGGCCATGGCCAAAGGCGCGCGCCAGCGTGGGGTTGAGATCGTGCGCAAGATGCAGGCCGATGCCTTCCACTGGACTGGCACACATTGGGAGGTGACCTGCACCAAGATGGTTGATAAGGGCGGCAACCTTGTGGCGTCAGACGAACAGGTCGTCATCACCGCCGAGCATGTTGTCACCGCATCGGGCAACCACGCACAGCGCACGGCCAAAATGCTGGGCATCAAAATGCCCGCCATCCCGGTTGAACACACATTCATCGTCATGGACAAAGACCCCGAGCTGGTCAAATGGCGCGAAGAGGGCAACCCCGAACACCCCGTGGTCCGCGATGCGGATTCGGAATCTTACGCGCGCGAAGAACGCGGCGGTTGGATCTTGGGTATCTATGAGCACGGCGCACCGGCGCGTTTTGAGCACGGCGTGCCCGATAGTTTCCGTGCCGATCTGTTCCCTCTCGATCTGGATCGGATCGCCGAGCAATACATGGCGATGACAGAGCGTGTGCCCTCTTGCGCAGAGTCGGGGCTGAAGGATGATTTCAACGGCCCGATTTGCTATACGCCTGATGGCAACCCGCTGGTTGGCCCAGCACCGGGTTTGCGCAACATGTGGCTGGCCGAAGGGTTTAGCTTTGGCATCACTGCGGGCGGTGGCACCGGCTATTACCTTGCTCAGATGATGGTGAATGGCGAGGCCGAGATCGACATGGCATCACTTGACCCAAAACGCTATTCCAGCAACTGGATGACAACTGAGTTTGCGGCGCGCAAAAACGAAGAATGCTACGAGCACGTCTATATCCTGCACCACCCCGACGAAGAACGCCCCGCCGCGCGCCCCTTGCGCACAGCACCTGCGTTTGATCGTCAAAAGGCCCGTGGCGCGCAATTCGGCTGGGTCAATGGCTGGGAGCGGCCCAACTACTTTGGGCCATCGGATGCGCCCGAGAATTTTGACCACGACGCACGTTCATTCCGCCGAGGCGCTTGGTGGAAATACGCCGTACAAGAGGCCAAAGCGATCCGCGAAGCTGTGGGCCTGATTGACGCCACAGCCTTTACCAAACATGTGGTCAAAGGACCGGGCGCAACTGCGTTTCTTGATTGGTTCACCTGCAACAAGCTGCCTCGTGTGGGCCGCATTAACCTGACCTACGCGCTGACCGCGTTTGGCACCACGCGCACCGAATACACCATCGTGCGCAACGGCGAGAATAGCTACTACCTCGTCTCGGCGGGCGCCTGGACAGAATACGATGCCGATTTCCTGCGCAAAGCTGCCGAAGACAAGATGGATGAGTTTGGCTACATCGAAATTCAGGATGTCACCACGCAGTGGGGCGTCTTTGCCATCGCTGGGCCAAAATCCCGCGACGTGCTGCGCGAGGTGATCAACGATGCCGATCCCGACACGGCGCTCAGCAACAAGCGCTTCCCATGGCTGACCGCGCGCCAGATTGAACTGGGCATGTGCCCCGTCAATGCCATCCGCGTGGCCTATACCGGAGAGCTGGGGTACGAGCTGCACCACCCGATGGAAATGCAGAACTACCTGTTTGACCTGCTGGAAAAGGCTGGTGAAAAGCACGGTATGAAACTGGTTGGTGCGCGTGCGCAAAACTGGCTGCGT